>JALYYF010000045.1 GCA_030946725.1 Candidatus Dormiibacterota bacterium | reverse complement strand
GTACCGGCCGGTGATGGACGTGATCGAGCGTCACCACATCGCCGAGCGGTTCCCACGCCTGCCTCAGGCCGACCTCTACATCGAACTGACAAGGCGCTGGCTGGAGCTGAGCGGCGACGGAGAGTCCCCAGGACCAGAGGCTGCGGGAGAGTCGCTTCTGCACGACGCGGCCGCGGGCACCCGTGAGAGGTCGGCGCTGATGTCGATGGTGCGTCGTTGGGTACGCCATCACATCACGCGCCCCGTCATTCTTAGGGCCGGGAGTAAGGAGTAGACAGCCGCCGGAGGCCAGCCAATCCGGCTACCACCCTGAGCGGGAACGGCGCTACCCGGCGACTCCGTGCAGGCGTACGACCGGGATCATGCGGTCCGTCTTCTTCTCGTATCCGGCGTAGCCGCTCATGGCTGAGACCGCGATCGCATAGAGACGATCGCGCTCGGCCCGATCACGGACCACCTCGGCTCGGAAGCGCTGCTCCACGCTGCCGATGCGTGCGGTCACGTTCGGTTCGGCAACCAGGTTGTGGTACCAACCGGGATCGGTGGGCGCGCCACCCTTGGAGGCGACGACGAAGATCCCGGCGTCGTCCTTGAAGTAGGTCAGAGGCGTCCGGATCTCTCGGCGTGACTTCCGCCCGCGGGTCTCAAGGATCAGCACCGGAACGCCGAACATCTTCCGGCCGAGGCCAAGACGGTAGAGCGTGCGGTGAACAGCACCGGCAATCCTGAAGGAAGCCCGCGCCGTGGTAGCCACGACACGGGAACGCCGGCCACCGTTCAGATGTTCCGTGGCTTCCCGAGTCCGCCCTGCACCGTGCCGCGGTGCCACAGGCAGGCGCCAGGCCGGCGATGGTATTGATGAGAGGGACTTGGAAGCCTTGGAACCGAACGACAGGTATGCCCGCCTGCTCCGGGACTCGGACCTGCGGCTGCTGGCGGCCGCGGCGGCGGGCGGGGTGGGCGTGGAACGCCTGCGCCGCTCTCCCGAACTGGTCGAAGCCCTGCTCGAACGCAAGGAGGTCTTCGATTCCCTCTTCGGTTCTCCCGAGCGCGACCCTCTGCTGGTGGCCTCGCCCTTCCTCGTCTTCTCCGTGGTGGTGGGTAGGGTCGCCTCGGAGCTGGAGCGCTCGAGCTACGTGGAGGAGTGGCTGGCACCGGGCCGCTCGCTTCCGGTCTTCGATGTGGGCAGCCTGCGGGAGTTTCTCGCCGCCCGGCAGCACCGGGTCTTCCTGGCCGCGGTGCTCACGTCGTTCACCCGCGTCACCAGTGGTACGACCTGGCAGCGGACGGCGCGAGGCTGGCGTCGCCGCCGCTACAGCGACCTCGACCCGCTGCGGCTGGCCCAACTGCTGGAGGCGGTTCTCCCAGGCCAGCGGCCGGCCGTGACCCGCCGGCTCGGAGACCTCGCCCTCTTCCTGAGCGGCGTCTTCCCCGAGCACGCCGCCAGGCACCCGCTGCAGCCGAGAGAGGTCGACGCCCTGCAGCGGCTGCTGGGTGGCCCGGGGCCCGGTGAGGTGATCCGCTCCAGCGCCCCGGAGAAGGGGATCTGGCTGCTGGAGTGGCTGGGTCGGAGAGCCTACAACGTCACCGCGGAGTGGGCGCCGGAGAACTCGGACCTCGTGGAGGTCGCCGAGGCGTTTGGACGGGCCCGGCGCGTGCTGAACCTGGTCACCTCCCGCTACCTCTACCCGTCTCGGGACCGGTGGTTCCCCGCCAACGAGGCCTAGAGGTGCGGAATACCCCCCAGACCATCGCCCTCGGATAAGGTTGTCTGCCGTGGCACAGGACCCTCGACGTTTCCAGTCGTCCCAGGGGCCGCCACCCCGGCGCTCCCCCAGCCGCGTCGTCGGACTCGCGGCACTGGTCCTGCTCGGCTTCATGCTTTCCGGGACGGTGGGTGCGGTGGCCTACTTCCTGCCCGTCATTCGGGCGGCGGCCAGCCAGACGGGGCACTACGGAGACCTCTCCGCCAGCGCCGCTCCCACCGCGAACAGCAACAGCTCCGGCAATCCTGCACCGGCGAGCTCGGGAGATCCCTTCACGGTCCTCCTCCTCGGCTCTGACGACGACGCCAAGTTCGACCAGAATCAGGTGCTCACCCAGTCGATGATCCTGGTCAGGATCGTCCCGCAGACCAACCAGGTGACGATGCTCTCCATCCCCCGGGACCTCTGGGTGCCGCTCTCGACCGGGGGGTCGGCCAAGATTGACGCCGCCTATCTCCAAGGAGGCGCCAAGTCTGCCATCGCGACCGTGGAGCGCAACTTCAGGGTCCACGTCGACGAGTACGTCTGGATCGGCCTGAAGGGGCTGATCAAGCTCATAGACAACGTGGGCGGTGTCGACGTCATCACCAGCAACCCCGTCCTCGACGACTGGTACCCGGACGACATCAACACTCCCAATCCCTACGCGATCGAGAGGATCGCCGTCCTCCCGGGGCCCCAGCACCTCGACGGCGGCCACGCGCTGCAGTACGTCCGCTCCCGCCACAGCGACCTCCGTGGTGACTTCGGTCGCTCTCAGCGCCAGCAGCAGGTGCTGATCGCGCTGCGTGCAAAGGCTCGCCAGGTCAGCGCCGCCGATCTGCCGGACGTCGCGGCCGCGTTCCAGGGTGAGCTGCAGACCTCGATGTCGCTGCCCCGAATCCGGCAGCTCCTGCCGATTGCCACCCGGGTCTCCGTCGAGTCGGTGAAGCAGGTGGTCCTGCTGCCGCCTTACACGTCCAACGGCAAGGTGGGGGACCAGGACGTGGTACTGCCGAACTGGAGCCAGATCCTGCCCCTGGTGAGGCAGACGTTTCCGGCCGGATGAGACGCGCGCCCCTGCTGATCGCCCTCGCTCTCATCGTGGCGTTCGGGTTCGGGGTCTACTACGGTCTCGGCCAGCTCAAGAGCAAGCCGGCCCCAATTCCCAAGGCGGTCACCAAGTCTCGCACCCTGGTCCCACTCCCCGGCGTCGTCTACATGGCACAGGGAGGAGCTCTCTACAAGCTGGCCGGTGGGCAGTTCACCCAGATCCGGCCGGGCCCGGGGATGTGGTCTCAACCGGCCGGCGCGCCCGGTGGGCAGATGGTCGCTGTGTCGCGCGACACCCATTTTTCGGACCTCTACCTGCTCGACGGGTCGGGCCACCCCGTGAAGCAGCTCACCAAGAACGTCGCCGGGAGCATCGAGGCCAACCACTGGGCCTTCTATCCCAGCGTCAGTCCCGACGGAAAGACGCTCTTCTACAGCTTTGACCCCAAGGATCCATTCAACAACTACCGCGTCGACCTGGCGTTATGGTCGCAGCCGCTCGAGGGCTCCCAGACAGAGGGGAAGAGGCGCACGCTCCCCAACCAGTACACCGGCGGTGACGTGCAGCCCGTCGCCCTCGCGTCGGGTGCGGTCCTCTACACCAAGTACAGCATCGACGACAGCGGCCACAGCGTCTCCCAGCTCTGGTTGCAGGTGCGAGCCGGTGCCGTGGGCCAGGCGATCACCGACGCCAAGGACGACTGCTCCTCGCCGGCCCTATCCCGCGACGGCACCCGGCTGGCAATGGTCTGCACAGGCGGAAAGCAGAGCGCGAGCGTCCAGGTCGCACCCTTCGACGGGCAGAAGCTGGGTCCCCGCGAGGTGGTCGTCGAGGGGCAATTGAACGCCGCGCCGACCTGGTCGCCGGACGGCCACAGCCTGCTCTACGAAGCGCCGGGCGGCCCGCACGGGCAGTTCCAGCTCTGGGTGATACAGCTGGAGGAGGCGGTCGCCCCATCGGCCAGCCCCCAGAAAAGTACCCGGCCCAGGGCGACCCCGCCGCCGTCGCTTCGCCAGCCGAAGCTGGTGAGCACCGACCTGGACCTGGATGCGACGTCGGCACCCCTCTGGATGGCGCCTGCCTGAGCAACGCAGCGCCGGCGCGGCCGCCGGCGAACCAGGCGTCCGGCGGATGTCAGTTGAGCTGGGCGCGCAGCGTTCGGGCCGCCGGCAGGAAGGTCTCCGCGAGCTCCTCGTCGCCCTTGGCGCGAGCTTCGAGCTCTTCGGCGGCTTCCCGCAGCCTTCCCTGAGCTGCGACCGCACGGGCGAGCTGGAGGGCTTCGGAAGCCGGCACCCCCGGGATCACGATCCGCAGTCGCATCACCCACTCCAGGTTGATTGGCTCGGCGTTCATTCGGTAGATGCGGGCGAGATTCAGGAGAATGCGGGCGAGGATCTCTCGCGGCCCCACCACTGGCAGCAGATCGGCTCCGAATCTGACCTCGGGCCCGGCCCCGCTGACGTCGCGGTAGAGCGCCTCGCACCCTGCGTCGTCCAGGACGGCGGCGCCGAACGAGTCGACGTAGAGACCGCTGGCTGGGTCCCGCACCAGGAAGTGGGCCGGCATGCCGATCGCTTCCAGGGGCACGCTCGCCCGCCGGGCGACCTCGAGGGTGACCACCGAGAGGGTTATCGGGATCCCTCGCCGCCGCTCGACGACGCGGTGGAGGAACGAGTTGACGGGGGAGTGGTATTCGCGTGGCTCGCCTCGAAAGCCGAGGTCCACGAAGAGCCGGCGGCAGAGGCTGACGAGGTCGTGGACTCCGTCGGAGAATTCGTCAAGGGAGGCCAGGGAGGCCGCCGGATCGAGGTCCGGGTCGGCGCCACTGGCGATCAGGAGGGCGCCCTCAGCGAGGCCGACTTCCGGCTCCGGCCGCCGGACCAGTTCGGCGAAGCGGTCGACCATGTCCATGACCTGACAATAGGCCGACGGCGGGAATCGAACCCGCGACCTTTCGCTTACAAGGCGATTGCTCTGCCGGACTGAGCTACGTCGGCGTGATCGGGTGGGTTTGGCAGACCTGCGACTCACCTCCAGGCCCAGCGCCTTGGATGCTCCTGGACCCCATCGAGGCGGTCAGGGGGTGGGGGTGGGGGCCAGCAGGCGGTCGATCTTGGCGGCCAGCACGAAGTCATTCTCCGTCAGGCCCCGCGCGATGTGCGTCCAGAGGTGGACGCGGACGCGGCCCCAGGAC
>JALYYF010000133.1 GCA_030946725.1 Candidatus Dormiibacterota bacterium | reverse complement strand
AAGTGCCGGCCTGGCGTGGTCCATGGCCCGACAGAAAGACGAGGTTGCCGGTACTCACGGCCGGGACGTAGTTGGCGACCGGAGGCGCGGGTTCGGGTATCTCCAGCCCCAGCTCTCTCAGCCGCTCGTCGACTCGAGACATGTGCCTCTCCTTTCCACCGGGATGCACTCCACGTCCCGGCAACAACCGCTGACGTTCCCGCATTGTGAGGCCGCCCGCCGCAGCGAGGACCGGTCGTCGCCAACCGGCCTTGGGCTCGGCGATCAGCGGCTGGACCGCCCTGCTGATGGCCTGGAGGCTCGCCGGTTGCTGATAGAAGAGCCGCCGATCACGGGTTATTGGCGCTGAGCGGGGGACCGATGCTCAGTCGTAGTGCTTGACCAGAGGCCAGAGCCGCGCGAGGTCGATCGAGACCTTGGGGTTGGATGCGACGACGATGGGCACGTCCTGCTCAAAGGACACGCAGTACTGGCACCTCCGGGTGGCGGCAACCTTGATGTCCGCATACGTGGCCGTGAATTCGGCTGGCGAATACCCGACGCCGATGAGCACCTGACCGGTACATCTGCCCGGTCCCCACAGGTAGTAGTTGTTGTGACCGCTGATGACCGGCGGAAGGCGACGAGGCGGGGCCAGCTGGGTGAGCGCGCTGGCCTCGCCATAGTTGCTGGCCAGCACGCACGCCTGCGCCCGCTTCGCGGCCGGCATTTCGGCATATACCTGCTCCACGGAATTGGTGATGCCGTCCCAGCCAAGGCGATCGCCGAGCACCTGCGGCAAGGACCCATAGGTGTCCGCCGCCGTGGCAGGCGGCAGAATCGGCATGACATCCGGCGCCAGCAGCATTCCGGCGAGCGCGATGAGGGCCAAATAGGCCGGTCGGATCCAGGCAAGCAGAGGCCGCAGACGGAGTCGCTCCAACATCACCGCCCCAGCCGCGAAGAGGATGGGGTAGGCGGAAGCGAGGAAGTAGGGCTTGACGCGCAGGAATGTGAGAAGCAAGTACAGGAACACGAAGGTCCAGCCGAGGAGGCGATAGCGCACGCCTGTCTTGCGGAAGTAGAAGACCAGCCCGGCTGCCGCGAGAGGTACTGCGATCGGATTCATCTGGCCGATCTGCGCCGAGAAGAAGGCCGGCGGGCTGGTGCCGACGCCGCCATAGTGGTGCCAAAAGTCCCATGTGGGCCAACCGTTGGCCGCGTTCCAGATCAGGTAGGGCAGCAGGCCCACCAGGGCGATTCCGGCCCCCAGCCATGGCCAGGGCGTGCGCAGGTAGCGGCGCTCGGGCGTGACGAGGAGGGCAAGGACCAGCGTGAAGCCGAAGAAGAGCACGGTCAGCTTGGTCAGGAGAGCGACTGCGGCGACCACCCCGACGAGCAACCACAGGCGAGGCGCCCCGCGGCGCAGGGACCGCAACACGATGAGACTGGCAAGCGCCCACCAGAGTTGATCGAGCACGTCCATGGAGAAGAGCGACCCGGTGGCCATGAAGTCGAGAGTGAAGAGGGCCGCGACGCCGGCGACCAGTTGTGCCAGGTGGCCGCCGCCGAGCTCGCGCGCCATCAGGCCGGTGACGACGACGATCAGTGCACAGGCGAGAGCCGGGATGACGTGGATCGCCACCAGGCTGTCACCGGCAATGACGCGCACGAACGCGGCCAGCCAGCCCATGAGCAGCGGCTGATCGACGTAGCCGAGCTGGAGGTGCCGGCCGTCGGCGATGTAGTACAGCTCGTCACGGAAGTACCCGTAGTTTCCTGCGACGACCATGTGGCCGATGAAGGAGACCGCGGCAAGTGCCAACAGAGGCCAGGTGGCGGGCGATTGGGCCGCCAGCGCGGGCGCACCCGGGACGGGGGCGGCGGGGCTTGCTGAAGACTTCATTCCACCGAAGCGTCCAGCCATAGCTTGGCGGTCGTCCGCCAGCCTGTCACGCTTCGGCAGCGTCAGCTAGGCGCTGGCTGGGGGGCCTCCTCTCGACCGATTGCGCCTCAAGAGCACGAGCAGCACCACGATCAAGATGATCAGCAGCACGATCAGCGCGATCAGAGCCGGCACCAGCAGGCCGTTGAGGAAGCCGGTCGAGTTCTGTGCAGCCGGCGTTGCCGTGGGCGTGGGGGTCGGGACAGGTGTGGGCGTCGGCGTCGGCGTGGGTAACGGCGTCGGAATCGCGGTCGGAGTCGGAGTCTCCGGCGGCGCGGCCAGGATGGTGAAGGGCGCACTCGCTACCGGTGCACCACTGTTGGGCACGTAGCCGAAGATCTGATGCGGGCCGGCGCTACCGGAGATGGGAAACGTGGCGACGGCGCTGCAGGAGCCCAGGTTCAGTGACGTGCTTCCCAACTGATGGCCGCCGATGCTGTCCAGGCTGAAGGCCACCGTCGAGGCGACTCCACCACAACCAGGAGCCGTATACGTGGCGGTGACGGGAGTGCCGACGCTCCCGGAAGCGCGGCTCAGCACTACGGTGGCCGCACCGGCGGCCTGGACCGCGATGACCGCGATGACCGCGATGAGAGGCACCAGCAAGCCCGTGGAGGCCACCAGCGACTTGAATCTCAGGGCCGTGATCAGGTTCACGCGGTCTCCGTACAAATAGGCCAGTTACGCGCTCCAGAAGCGCCGGATAGTATGCCCTTGATCTGGAACCGCGCAACTGGGCAAAAGGCACCGGTCGGACCGGTGAGAGCCGGTCAGCCTGCCCGGTTCAGGACGTCGGCCAATGCGGCCCCTTCGGCGAATGTTCCGGCGCCGGCAGGGATCTCCACGGTCGCCGGGACCGGCCTCGTGTGTCGACAGGCTCGGGGAATGCGACCGCCGGGCGGAGTGGTTCCATCCGCTGGAAGGAACCACACTGTTGAAAGTCGAGATATGGTCCGACGTCGTCTGCCCCTGGTGCTACATAGGCAAGCGCCGCTTCGAAAGCGCGCTCTCCCGTTTCGAGCATCGCGACCAGGTCGACGTCACCTGGCGCAGCTTCGAGCTCAATCCCCACGCTGAAGCCGAGGAGCAGGGCGGCCTCGCCCAGCGCCTCGCCTCCAAGTACGGCATGACGCTGGAACAGGCGAACGCCGCCAACGAGCGCGTCGCCGCCGCCGCTTTCGGTGAGGGGCTCGAGTTCCGTCTGGATGCCGCACGACCCGGAAACACCTTCGACGCCCACCGGCTGATCCACCTGGCGAAGCAGCGCGGCGTGCAGGGTCTGGCCAAGGAGCGGCTGATGGCCGCGTACTTCAGCGAGGGCAGGCGCATCGGGGATCCCGAGACACTGGTCGAGCTGGTCGCCGAGGTCGGGATCGGCGCAGACGAGGCGCGCCAGGCCCTCGAGAGCGGTGCATACAGCGCCGAGGTCCGGGCCGAGGAGCGCGAGGCTGCTGAACTCGGCATCACGGGCGTCCCCTTCTTCGTCCTCGACCGCCGCTACGGAGTCTCCGGAGCCCAGCCGCCCGAGCTGATGTCGCAGGCCCTGGAGCAGGCCTGGAAGGACGCCCATCCAATGACCCTGGTGACGCCGGCCACGCCGGCTGCCAATGAAGAGGCGTCCTGCGAGGACGGCTCCTGCGCGATCTAGCGCGAATCTCAGGAGGTCCCGATATGTGGCTCTTCGGCCGCCACAAGACGACGATGCCAACCCAGGAAGAGGCCCCGCGCGGCCGCTCGCAGCCGATCATCAACCCCGGCCGGCACACCGTGCTGGGAACCCCGATGGCCCCTCCCTATCCCGAGGGCAGCCAGGTCGCGGAATTCGCCCTGGGCTGCTTCTGGGGTGAGGAGCGGAAGTTCTGGCAGACGCCCGGCGTGATCACGACCGCCGTCGGCTACCAGGGCGGCTATACGCCCAACCCAACCTATGAAGAGGTCTGCTCCGGACGCACCGGGCACGCCGAGGCGGTTCGCGTCGTGTTCGACCCGGCCAAGGTCAGCTACGAGGAGCTGCTCAAGGTCTTCTGGGAGGCCCACGACCCCACGCAGGGGATGCGCCAGGGCATGGACGTCGGAACCCAGTACCGCTCGATGATCTTCGTCCACTCCGACGAGCAGCGCGCGGCGGCGGAGCAATCGCGCGACGCTTTTCAGCGCTCGTTGAACGCGTCCGGGTACGGCGAGATCACGACCGAGATCGTCGACGCGCCCGAGTTCTACTTCGCCGAGGACTATCACCAGCAGTACCTGGACAAGAACCCGCGCGGATACTGCGGCATCGGCGGCACCGGCGTGGCCTGCCCGGTCGGCGTGGCCCGCGTCGAACCGGAGTCGGAGCGATAGCGGAAGGCTGATGCCAGAGCCAACGATCGTCCACTGTCCGGCCTGCGGGAAGGCCAATCGCGTGCGGCCGGATGCCAGCGGGGTGCCGGTGTGCGGGAACTGCGGCAAGCCGCTGCCCTGGCTGGTGGAAGCCGACGAGCAGAGCTTCCACGCGGTGGTGGAGGAGAGCCCCGTGCCCGTCCTGGTCGACTTCTGGGCTCCCTGGTGCGGCCCCTGCCGGATGGTCAGCCC
>JALYYF010000131.1 GCA_030946725.1 Candidatus Dormiibacterota bacterium | reverse complement strand
CGAGAGCGTCGAGCGGTCGGGCCTCCAAATCACGTTCCATGGCCGCTGCTACCCCCTCCAGGACTACGCCCGCGCGCTCGAGGAAGCGGGCTTCCTGATCGAGCGGCTGCGGGAGCCGCCGGTGAGGCCCCAGGACGTTGCAGCGCACCCGTCGTGGAAGCGCGGGCAGCGAGTGCCGACCTTCCTGCACCTGCGCTGCCGCAAGGCTCAGGGCTGAACCGCCCCGCGCACGTCGAGCGTCAGCCCGGTCTCGCGCTCGGAGACCTCCCACAGGCGGGCGATCGCGGTGTCCATACCCAGCTTGCGGAAGATCGGCTTGCGCACCGCCGGCCCGTTGTTGACGAACAGCGGCCCGTAGAACTCACCGCCCCTGGCGGCGGGGTCGGTCGCCGCGCGCAGCTGCGGCAGCGCGCCGTCGGCGGCGGACATGCCAGTGTGACGAGCGAGGAAGTGGAAGACGCGCTGGCTGATGCCGCCGCCGGTCTCCTGCACGCTGACCGCCTGAAGGTCGGTGTTGGAAAGGCCTGGGTGGGCGATCAGGCTGGCCGTGCTCGCGCCGGCCCGCTCCAGCTCGCGCTGAAGTCCCAGACCGAAGTGGAAGTTCGCGAGCTTCGCCTGGCCGTAGGCGCGCCACGGTCCGTAGCGGCCGCGGAGGTGTGGATTGGCCGGGTCGACGGCGCGGCCCATGTGATGAGCGGTGCTGGTCACGGTAACGATCCGGGGCCCGCGGGTTCGCAGCAGGGCGGGTAGCAGCAGCGCGGTGAGAGACCAGTGCCCCAGGTGGTCGACGCCGAACTGCATCTCGAATCCGTCGACGGTCTTGCTCTCGGGGATGCCCATCACGCCGGCGTTGTTGACGAGCAGGTCGATGCGCCTGTGCGCGCCGAGAAGCCGTTCGGCCGCCGCGCGTACGGATGCCTGCGACGCGAGGTCCAGGGCCACGACCTCGACCGACGCATGAGGCGCGTCTGAGCGGATGTCCTCCAGCGCAGCCCGCGCCTTCTCCTGGTTGCGAGCCGCCACCACGACGTGCGCACCCTTCCCCGCCAGCTGGCGCGCGGTTTCGAGGCCGAGTCCGCCGTTGGCACCGGTCACGACGGCGGTGCGGCCGTGCTGGTCCGGGATGTCCGCTGTGCTCCAGCTCACGTCGTTCGATTAAAGCTCGGCCGCACAGCACAGCACAGCTCCCGACTCGTCAGGCCTTCCTGCTCGGCGGGAGATAGCGCCGCGAAGGCTCGGACCAACGGAATGTCGGCCCGCCGGGGCGGCGAAGTGGCGTCGAGCCGCCGCCCTGTCGCCGCAAGGTTGCCGCGCACCCCCAGCCACCAGGGGAACTTCATCTCGGCCGACCCGTCGGGCAGCACCTGATTGGGCGCCGCGAGCACCTTCCCGTCCGGCCGGTTGCTCTCCATCTTTCGCTTTTCAGGCGGTCGCCGCGTGGTCCTCGCCGGCGCTCGAGAACTCGGGGAACGACCCCCGCCCGAAGAATACGTGCCAGGCCAGCGCCTTCAGCGGGCGATGCCGCAGGGCCGCGCAGCCGGCCTCCACGAGCGGCGCCGGCCAGGGCAGCGCGAAGGTCCGGCGAAGCCAGCGGCGGGTGAAGAAGCGGGCGCGAAAGCGGTCGCCGGAATAGCGCTCCAGCGCCGTCCGGTCGCCCCCGGCCAGATAGTCCACGGTGACCTCGGCGGCCAGCCGGGAAAGGCGCAGGCAGGGGTCGAGCCCGCCGGCGGTGAGCGGCGAGACGGCGCCCGCCGCATCTCCCACCAGCAGCCCGCGCGGGCAGACGATCCGGCGCAGCACTCCGCCGACCGGGATCCGGCCGCCCCGGCGCTCCAGCCGGCGGCCGGAGTCAAGGTCAAGCAGCCCGCCGAGGCTGCGTTCGAAGGCCTCCAGCGCCGCCAGCGGCCTGAAGCGGTGGGCGTAGCCGCCGACGCCGACGTGCGCCTCCTCGCCGTCGTCGACCAGCCAGGCGAGGTAGCCGGGAGCCAGCCGCGGGTCGATGAAGCAGTGAAAGCTGGGCGGCCGGGCCGCGGGGAGCCCCTCGAAGACGTCCTCCACCCCGGAGATGAACTCCCGGTTCACGTCCAGCGCGAGGTCCCTGGCCACACGCGAGACCGCCCCGTCGGCGCCGATCACGAAGCGGGCCTGGACCTCGAAGCGTCGATCCCGAGATTCAAGGGTGACCACGCTGCCCGTCCCCGCGGCCTCCAGGCCCAGGAAGCGTGTGGCTGGCGCCCAGGCCGCACCCTCGCGCTGGGCCAGGAGCAGGTTGGCGCGATAGAGCCTGCCCATGCGGCCGACACGGAACTCGTCGTGCGGGCTCTCCAGCTCCAGGGCACGGCGTCCCGGCGAATAGAGCATGACCCGACGTACCGGCGGCCCGAGGCAGCCCTCGGGGAACTCGAAGTCCTCCAGGGTGCGGCGGACGAAGATGCCGGTCGTGTGGACCCGCGCCTCCAGCGTGGCCTTGCGGTCGACCAGCAGCACGCTCAGGCCGGCCCGGCTCAGGCGCCGCGCACAGTCGAGCCCCGCCAACCCCGCGCCCACAACGACGACGTCGCGGCTTTCCAAGAAGACCCCCTCCCTACCCTCCCCTCAAGGGGGAGGGACACGCTTCTGCAACGCGCGGCCCTGGGCCGAGGGTTACGGATCAGAGTTGGACGGGGTGGGGGTGGTTGTGGTCTCCGGCCCCGTGCTCCAGGTCCTCCGGGCAGGGATGGCAGGTCTCCAGCTGGATCGTGGTGTGGCCCACCCCGAAGCGCTGGCAGAGCCGCGTCTCGAGGTCGCGCACCAGGTGTTCGCCGGCCTCCACCGACTGCTGGTCGACGACCAGGTGCGCGGACAGCGACGAGTGCTCCGGCGAGACGGTCCAGACGTGCAGGTCGTGCACGGAGCGGACGCCGCGGCCGGCCAGGAGCTCGCTCTCCACGGCCTCCAGGTCGACCCCACGCGGCGTGCCCTCCATCAGCACGTGCAGGCTCTCGCGTGCGATTCGCACGGCACCCAATACGATGACGCCGCAGATCGCCAGTGAGATGAGCGGGTCCGCGTAGAGCCAGCCCGTGAAGAGGATGATCAAGCCCGCCGCCACCACGCCGGCCGCTGAGGCGAGGTCGCCGAGGACGTGGAGCAGCGCCGCCCGCAGGTTGAGATCGTGGCCCCCGTGCCGCAGGCGCCAGGCGACGTAGGCGTTGACGACGATGGCGAGCAGGGCCGCCGCCACCACGACGCCACCGGTGACGGGCTCCGGGTGCAGGAGGCGGCGCACCGCCTCCAGCGCGATGACTCCCACCACCAGGACCAGGGCGATGGAGTTTGCCACCGCGGCCAGGATCCCGACGCGATGATATCCGTAGGTGCGGCGCGGGTCGGCCGGCCGGCGCGACTGCACCGCCGCGAACCAGGCGAGCGCGAGGCCGAGCACGTCCGCCGCCACGTGGCCGGCGTCCGCGAGCAGCGCCAGCGAGTGTGACCAGAGTCCCCCCGCCAGCTGGATCGCGACGATTGCTACTGTGAGCGCGAGCGCCAGGCGCAGTGAACGGTCCGGAGCTCCCGCGGATGTGTCTGGGTGTCGATGAGTAGCCATCTGGCTACGGTCATCCTACCCACGCCTCCGGGGACGCCCATGAAATGGAGGTGAGCGAGCAATGAGGTTGAGCCTGGTCCCGCAGGAGCGCCGCTTCTTCGACCTCTTCAAGCAGCAGGGCCAGCTGGTGTCCGAGAGCCTCACCGAGCTCTCCAAGAGCCTGCTCGAGGGACGCTCCCGCCATCCCCGCCTGCGCGACCTGGAGCACCGCTGCGACGACGTGACGCGCGAGATCTACGAGCTGATCAACCGCACCTTCGTCGCCCCCATGGAGCAGGAGGACATCCTCACTCTGGCCGGCGCGCTGGACGACATCGTGGACCTGGCCGAGGAGGTCAGCGACAAGCTGGTGCTGTACCGGGTCACCCAGGTCACCCAGCCGGCACGCGCCCTCGGCGAGTGTCTGGACAGGGCCGGGCTCGAGATCGCGAGGGCGCTGGAGGACCTCGACGGCTTCGAGGGGATGGATGAACACCGGCTCGAGCTGCACCGGCTCGAGAACGAGGGCGACGTGATCCACCGGGAGGCGCTGGGCCATCTCTTCTCCGAGAACCACACGCCGGCGACCGAGCTGGTCAAGTGGAAGGACCTCTACGACCTTCTCGAGGAGACCATGGACGAGTGCGAGCACGTGGCCAACGTGCTCAACACCATTGCCATCAAGAACGCCTGACGATGGCGGACGTCCTCCTGCTGGTGGCAATCGCAGCCGCGCTCGTCTTCGATTTCACCAACGGCTTTCACGACACCGCCAACGCCATCGCCACCTCGATCTCGACCCGCGCACTCTCGCCGCGGGTTGCGGTGCTGATGGCGGCGGTCCTCAACCTGGCCGGTGCGCTGGTGACCGTCGTCTTCTTCGGTGCCAAGGTTTCCAACACCATCGCCAGCCTGCTCGCTCAGCCGACGGTGGTGGTGATCATCGCCGCGCTCCTGGGCGCCACGGCCTGGAACCTGATCACGTGGTACGCGGGGCTGCCCAGCAGCTCGACGCACGCCCTGGTCGGGGGATTGATCGGCGCCGGCACCGCGGCGGCCGGTGGTTTCGGAGGCGTCCACTGGAAGGCGGTGGGCACGGTGGTGACCTGGCTCGTGCTCTCGCCGCCGGTCGGGTTCCTGGTCGCCGCCGTGATCATGATCGTGATCTACGCACTGGTGAGAAACCGGCGCCCCCACGCCGTCAACAAGGGCTTCCGCTACGTGCAGATCCTGACCGGGGCGTTCGTCTCCTACTCGCACGGGTCCAACGACGCCCAGAAGTCGATGGCCGCGATGGGCATGGCCCTGCTCGCGACGGGCCATCTGCGCAAGTTCGAGGTGCCGGTCTGGGTGGTGCTCCTGGCCGCCACCGCGATCGGCTTTGGGACCTACGCCGGTGGCTGGCGGATCATCCGCACGCTGGGCTGGCGGATCTACAAGCTGGACCCCGCCACGGGAGTCGGCGCCCAGCTGGCGGGCGCCGCGACGATCCAGGTCGCGACCTTCTTCGGGCTGCCGGTCAGCACCACGCACGTCGTCACCGGGTCGGTGATCGGGGCCGGGGCGCCGCGGCGGTTGACGGCGGCGGGCTGGGGCGTGGGAGCGAACATCGTGGCGGCCTGGATCCTGACCATCCCGGCCGCGGCGACCATCAGCTGGGTCGCGTTCGCCGTGATGCGGACCGCGCGGCTGGGCTGAGGGGGAGAGCCGGGACGACCCCCTCCCTACCCTCCCCGCAAGGCAAGGGGGAGGGACTAAAAAAGAGGGGGCGAGTCGCCCCCTCTTCGGGTCAATCCTTTGGCAGGCCGGTCAAACGGGGGAGCGGCTGCCTGAGACGGAACGAAGGACGACCACCAGGATCACGGCGCCGATGAAGGCGACGATGATGCTGCCGATCAGCCCCACGCTGCCGTGGATGAACAGGCCGACGATGAAGCCGCCGATCAGGGCACCGATGAGGCCGACGATGAGGTCACCCACGATGCCGTAACCGCCGCCCTTCATCACCATGCCGGTCAGCCAACCAGCGATCAGGCCCACGATGATCCAGGCAATGATGCCACCAGGGCTCAGGTCCATGACTGTTCTAACACCTCCAGAAGCTTTTGTTGAACCTCGCCGCGTAAGCGTAGAAAAGGCACAGCATCAATGTCAATGTTCTTTACATCTATCTGGGCACTTGGGCCAGGCCATAGAGCGCTGCCGATGCCGCTGACGCTCCCCGGCAAACGAATGCCGAACGGGGGTCGAGATCGGCCCCTCGGCCTGCCCCAAAAGCTGCTAGCAGAGCTGTAGAGTTTTCTGCTAGGGTCCTTGGGAGTGAAGGTCCTGGGGATCAACGCCGTGTTTCACGACCCCGCGGCCGCGCTGGTGGCCGATGGTCGGATCGTCGCGGCCGCCGAAGAGGAGCGCTTCTCCCGCCGTAAGCACGGCAAGCGCCCCGTTCCCTTCTCCACCTGGGAGCTTCCCGAGCGGGCCGCGGCCTGGTGCCTGGCCGAAGCGGGAATCGACGCATCAGAGCTGGATGCGGTCGCCTACTCCTATGACCCCGACCTGGCTCCGCAGCCCAACGGCGACATCACTGCCGACGAGTGGGAGGGCCTGCGCACTCTCTACGCACGGAGAGCTCCGCGCTTTCTGGCCACCGCCCTGCCCGGGCTGGATCCCACGCGCGTCCGCTTCGTCCCGCACCACGTCGCCCACGCGGCCTCGGCCCACCTTGCCGCGCCCTACCCCAGCTCGGCCGTGCTGGTGCTGGACGGCCGTGGCGAGCGGGCCTCCCTCCTGGCCGGCCACGCCGTCGAGGGCCGGCTGCGGGTGCTGTCGGTGCAGGAGCTGCCGCACTCCCTCGGACTGCTGTACGAGGAGGTGACCGAGCACCTGGGCTTCCAGCGTTCGTCGGACGAGTACAAGGTGATGGCCCTGGCGGCGTACGGCGAGCCGGCCCAGCTGCCGCTCCTGCGAGAGCGGGTCCGAGTACGGCCCGGCGGCGGCTACCTGATAGACCGGATCGACTGGGGAGCGCTGGCCCCCGGGCTGCCGCCGGGCGACGGCGAGGGCTGGGGCCCGGCGCAGGCCGACCTGGCGGCCAGCGTGCAGGCCCGGCTGGAGGAAG
>JALYYF010000122.1 GCA_030946725.1 Candidatus Dormiibacterota bacterium | reverse complement strand
CTCCCCGGATCAATAGCCAGAACTGGCGTCGACGCTCGCGACTCAGCGGCAGACCCGACATGCAACACCCTCCTAAATCTCATGGGTGTTGCGACGACCCCTTGAAGAGAAGGAGGGTAGGGAGGGGGTCCCTGCAAGCCGGTCAGCCCTTGAGTCTCAGCCTTCTCCGCGCCTCGCCGTGGGAGGGATAGAGCCGGAGCGCGCGGTCGTATGCGCCCGGGTTGCGGACTAGGGGATGATCGCGTGGTGCAGCAGAGGACTGTGGTCGTGGTCGGGGGTGGCGTGATCGGCTGCGCCATCGCTGAGAGACTGAGCCGGGAGCGGCGGCACCGGGTGATCCTGTGCGAGCGAGACACCGTCGGCTCGCATGCCTCTGGGGCGGCGGCGGGCCTGCTCTCGCCCGGGACCGAAGCGGGCGCGCAGGCGGGCGACCTTGCCGTGCGCAGCCTGGAGATGCTGCCGGAACTGGTGGAGCGTGTGCAGCGCTGCGGGGTCGACGTCGAATACCGGGCGGGGGAGAGCATCAGCCCCGCCCTCAGCGCCGACGAGGAGAGAGCGCTGCGGGATGGGCCGGGGCGCTGGTTGGACCCCGACGAGGCCCGCCGGGAGGAGCCGGGGCTGAGCCGCAACGTGCTGGGAGCGGCCGTAAAGCCGGCTTCTCAGGTGACACCCGCTCGCCTGGTCCGGGCGCTGGCGCGAACGGCCGTGGAGCAGGGTGCCGAGGTCCGCGAAGGCTGGCCGGTGGGGCAGCTGCTGAGCCTCTCCGGCCAGCTGCGCGGCGTGCAGGGACCGGACGGGACGCTCGCCGCCGACCTGGTGGTGCTGGCCGCCGGGCCGTGGAGCCCCGCCCTGGCTTCGCCAGCAGGCGTCGCGCTCGACGTTCGGCCGAGCCGCGGCCAGCTGGTCCAATTGCTCCCCCGGCGCACTGTACTGAGGCGGTCGCTTACCTGGCGGGGCTGCTACCTGGTCCCCAAGCCCGACGGCAGCGTGGTCGTCGGCAGCACCGAGGAGGAGGTGGGATTCGACGAACGGCCTACCGCCTCCGGCATCGGGATGCTGCTGGACTTCGCCTGCCGGGCGGTGCCTGACCTGGGCCAGTCCACGGCCGGTACGCCCTGGGCCGCACTGCGACCAGCCACCCCCTCCGGGCAGCCGATCGTCGGGATGGCTCCGGGGGTCCAGAACCTGTGCCTGGCCACGGGCCACAACCGGATAGGCATCCTCCTGGCGCCGGTGACCGCCGAGATGGTCGCTCGCGAGCTGGCGGCGTTATAGGATCGGTTGAATGGTCCTGGTCGAGTCGGCGACGACATCGCAGGGATGGGACTGCGACGTGGAGATCGTGGACGGGGCGCAGCGCAGCCGCCACAACGTCCGGGTCAGCCGAGAGGACCTGGAACGGTGGGGCGCGCCGGGAGAGAGCGACCCGGATGCGCTGATCCAGCGGACCTTCGAATTCCTGCTTCAACGCGAGGGGCCTCAGCAGATCCTGAAGAGCTTCGAGCTTCGGGACGTGAACCGCTACTTTCCGGAGTTCGACGAGGAGATGAGGCGGCGGTGAAATGTCCGGTCACCTGCTTCGAGTGTGGCACCTTCACGATGGAGTTGGACCTGGAGCGAGACCATCAGCACATCTTCTGCGAGAGCTGCGAGCGAGTCTGGTGCGCGGTGTGCGTGGGCAGGGTCGAGGTCAAGATCTCGCCTGAGTGGCTGCAGCGCCAGCGGGTGGCTCACCTGAACTGATCGAAGCCCCGGGCCCCCGCCCGTCAGCCGCGCTGGCGGAAGACCAGAAGTTTGCGTCCCTGGCTCGGGTACTTCTGGGCCTGGGCGTCCATCGCCGTCGAGAGCGTGCTCCAGGAGTAGGTCAGGTACTGGCCTTCGAAGATGCCCGCGTCATTGGAGATGAACTGGCCGGAGTCGTCGTATCCGATCAGCACGATCACGTGGTAAACGTTGCCGGCCCCGTAGTGGGCGTTGATCTTCTGACCGCCGGGAAGACCATGGGTCATCACCGGTATCACGACCGGCCAGCCGGAAGCCAGGTACTGCTTGATCTGCTGCGGATCCGCCGGAGCGGGCTCCACGGTGCCGTCGATCGGGAACCTGGCCGCAGCCGTGGTGGCGATGTTGGTGAGAGGCAGGTCCAGGACCCCGGGGAAGGTCTGCCGCTCGTAGGCCACGATCGACGTCATGTCGCGATCGGCCTCACCGGGCGGGATGACGCTGCGCTGATCGTGCTTGTAGTAGTCGCCGACCATCAGCACGGCGGCTGCCTCGCAGTACTCCTCGTGGGCCCGGTCCATGTTGTGGTTGGGTGCCTGCGAGGTGAACGGCACCGCCAGGCGGACCGAATTGGGGAGCGGCGTGGGTGTCGGCGGCGCCGTCGGAACCGGTGTGGCGGTCGGTTCCGGGGTGCTCGGAGCCTGCAGGATGACCGCAGTCTTCGGGGCGACGGCCGGCGGGATCGGCCGGTGCTTGCGCCAGTAGTAGTAGCCGCCACCTGCGGCCCCGACCACCAGCACCGCCACCAGGGCAACGGCAAGGGCTAGCCTCGGACGCACGTCGCATACCATACCTCCCGACCTTGAGCGAGCTCTCTTCCAGCCTCGGGTCCCGGGCCGTGCTCAATACCGCGCTGGTCCTGGCGGCCCGGATCGTCTCCCGTCTGGTCGCCCTGGTGACCGTCGTCGTCCTCGCCAACCACCTGGGAGACGAGCGATACGGCCGGTACACGACGCTGGTGGCCTACAGCGCGCTGGTCAGCGTGGTGGCGGACCTGGGGCTGAACACCCTCTACACGAGGGAGGCGGCGAGGGACCCGGCGAGGCTTGCCCGCTTCCTCACGACCCTGGTCACCGGCAAGCTGGCACTCTCCCTCGCGGCGGCTCTGATCCTGGCCGGGGCGCTGGCCTTCGCCGGCCTCGGCGACCTCCTGGTCCCGGGAGCGTTTCTGCTCGCCCTCACGACCTACGCCAGCCTGCTGCGGAACACCTTCTACGCGGTGGGCAGGCTCGAGTTCGAAGTGGTCGCCATCCTGGGCGAGATCGCGATCCAGGCGGCCCTGATTCTGTTCGGAGCCCGCAGCGGCAAGGGCGTCTCCTTCTTCATCTGGGCCTACGCCGCCTCATACGGCTTCACCTGCGCCTACTGCCTGGTGGTGATACCGCTCTTCCGGCTGGCTCCGCTGAGCCTCGCTTTCGACTTCCAGCTCTTCAAGGCCTGGCTGCGCCTGGCCTATCCGTTCGCGCTCGGCTCTTTCCTGACCAATCTCTACTTCAAGGCCGATGTGCCGATCCTGCAGCACTTCAAGCCTTTCGAGCAGGTGGGGTGGTACCAGTTCGCGTACAAACCCTTCGAGTCCCTCCAGTTCCTGCCCCTGGCCATCCAGACGGTGGTCTACCCGCTGCTCGGCGTGTACTACCGGGAGTCGGCGGCCATGCTCTCCGCCGCCTACGCCCGCTTCTTCAAGATCCTGCTCCTGATGGGCTGGCCGCTGAGCGTGGGCACATTCGTGCTCGTGCACCCGATAGGGCGCTTCTTCAGGCTGTTTCCGCAGTCAGAGGCCTCGCTGCGGATCCTCTCGCTGGCGATAGTGTTCCTCTTCGTCAACTCCGCCTTCACGGCGATGCTGTACGCGATCGACCGCCAGGACCTGTTCGCCTGGGCGACGGCGATCGCCGTGGTGGTCAACCTGGCGCTCAACTTCGCGCTCATCCCGCTGTACGGCTACCTGGCGGCCAGTGCCACCACGGTGGTGACGGAGGCCGCGTTCTCGGTGGCCGGCTGGTGGTTCGTCGGCCGCCGCTACGAGCTGGCCTGGCTGAAGCTGAGCTGGCGGGTGGTCCTCGCCGGCCTGGCCATGGGCGCGGTCCTGGTGCCCCTGGCGGGCCGCTCGATCTTCATCTCCGTGCCCGTCGGCGGCCTGGTCTACGCGGGCGCGCTCTGGCTGC
Organism: Candidatus Dormiibacterota bacterium; assembly: GCA_030946725.1. Taxonomy (GTDB): domain Bacteria; phylum Chloroflexota; class Dormibacteria; order Dormibacterales; family Dormibacteraceae; genus Nephthysia. The sequence continues at coordinate 933 of JALYYF010000122.1, read as the reverse complement.
TGCGTGCGGTCGAGCGTGACGAGATCGACCTCGTGCTCGCCGGCATGAGGCTCAAGCGGAGGCCGGCCACCCGGGTGTGAGGATCTACCTGGCCCCGGGCTGGAGGGGGAACCAGGAAACGATCGCGCCCTGGGTGGCCGGGTTGCGGGCGCGCGGCTTCGAGGCGGAGGCACTGCTGCCCGGGACGGGCCGCGCGGAGCAGCGCACGGGCGCCTTCCTGGCGGTCGCGGCCCCCGACGCGGTGATCGGCGGGATCTCCTTCGGAGGGCGGGTGGCGAGCCTGGTGGCGGCCGAGCGGGAGGTCGCCGGCCTGCTCTGCATCAGCTATCCACTGGCAGGGGAGGCAGACGCCAGGACGCGGCACTGGCCGAGGATCTCCTGCCCGGCGCTCCTCGTCAACGGTGACCAGGACGAGCTGACCGACGTGGCCGAGCTCCGCGATCGGCTGCCGACCCTGCGTCGCGGCCGCCTCGGAGTGATAGTCGGTGGGTCGCACTCGCTGACCCGGGAGCTCGACCAGGCCCTCGACCTGGCGGCCACCTTCCTGGCTAGTCTCTAGCTCATGGAAGACCTGCAACTCAAGGCTAACGGGCTCCAGTTTCGCTGCCTGGCGGCCGGCCCTGAACGGGGGCCGCTCGCGCTGCTGCTCCACGGCTTCCCCGAGGGTGCCGAGTCCTGGGCCTTTCAGCTCGAGGCACTGGCGGCCCACGGCCTGCGGGTGGTGGCGCCCGACCTGCGGGGCTATGGCGGCACCGACTGCCCATCAGGCGAGGACGCCTACCGCATGAGCGAGCTGGTGAGGGACGTCGCCGCTCTCGTCGAGGCCCTGGGGGCGTCCATTTGTCATCTGGCCGGCCACGACTGGGGTGCGCTGGTGGGCTGGGCTGTGACCAGCGGGCACCCGGAGCTGGTGGCCACCTGGAGCGCGCTCTC
>JALYYF010000119.1 GCA_030946725.1 Candidatus Dormiibacterota bacterium | reverse complement strand
GTCTTTCCGCACGAGGTGGCCGGTTTCTCCGGCGGCGCCAAGTACCTGTTCCCGGGGATCGCGGGAGCCGAGATCATCAACTCCACTCACTGGCTCGGCGCGCTGGTCACCAGCATGCGAACCATTGGAGTGAAGGACACGCCGGTCAGGCGCGTCATCCACCGGGCCGCGGAGCTGGTGCCGCGTCCACTTCTGTGCATCGCGCTGGTCGTGAGGGGGCAGTCATTCCACGGCGTCTACGTCGGCGATCACCTGGAGGCGTGGAGCGCCGCCGCCGACCTCTCGGCTCAGCTGGAGATCGTCGAGCTGCCGCGCGCCTTCCGGCGGGTGCTCTCGATGCCGTCGCGGCTCTACGACGACCTCTGGACCGCGGCCAAGGCGATGTACAAGACCGAGCCGGCAATCGCGGATGGGGGAGAGGTGATCGTCTACGCGCCTCACCTGACCGAGATCTCCTACACCCACGGCCGGCTGATCGACGAGGTCGGATACCACGTCCGGGACTACTTCCTGAAGCAGCCCGGACGCTTCGTCGACGTCCCCGGCATGATCAAGGCGCACAGCACGCACGTCAAAGGGAGCGGGATATATGACGCCGGGGCCCGGCTGGAGCGGCCCAGGATCGCGGTGACCCTCGCCACAGGGATACCTGACGAGCGCTGCCGCCGCGTCAACCTCGGCTTCCTGGACTACAGGGAGATCGATCCCGAGGACTGGTCCGACCGCGAGGACGAAGGGGTGCTCTGCGTCCGCAATGCGGGGGAGATGCTCTATAGGGCGGCCGACCTCTTCGGGGAGGCTCCGCCGGTCAGCAGCCGGACCCGGACCGGCGCTTACTGACCGAGCAGCCCGGACGATTCGACCGGCAGCGGGGGCGGCCGGCGGAAGCTGCTGCGGACCTCGAGGTGCCGGCCTTCCCGGGCCGACTCGGTCATCGTCTGCATGACGTCCAGGACGTGGAAGGCGACCTCTCCCGACGCGCGGGGTTTCTCGCCGGAACGGATGGCGGCAGCCATCTCGGCGACGCCCAGCCCGCGGCAGTTGTCGCAGCCGTCGGTGTGGTGGTGGCCCAGGGGCACCTCGCGCCAGCCGAGGGCGTCACCGTGCAGCCGGACCCGCACCGGGCCGCCGAAGGTGTTCGGATCGGGGAGGCTCAGCACCCCGTCGGCGCCGAACAGCTGCGCCGGAGGCGTATCGCCGCCCCAGACGCCGAAGGCCGTGACCAGGGTGGCGACCGCGCCCTCCTGAAACTCGAGCACCCCGGCGACGTAGGTGTCCGTGCCGACCTCTATGAGCTCCCCCTGCCGGGGTCCGCTGTGGATCGTGCGCTGCGGGAAGAGGACCCTTCCGATGGCGGTCACCCTGGCCACCGGACCGAGCAGGTGGACGAGCGCCGTGAGGTAGTAGGGCCCGACGTCCAGGAGGGGGCCGCCCCCGGGCCGGTAAAAGAAGGCCGGGTGGTGGTGCCAGATCTCCGGGCCGGCCGCCATGAAGAGCGCGCTGGCGGTGAGCGGGCGACCGATCAGGCCGCGGTCGACCAGGTCCCGGCAGGTCTGGAGGCCGGCGCCCAGCACGGTGTCCGGGGCGCACCCCACCTCCAGGCCCCGTTCGGCCGCCTCCCGCAGGACCATCTGAGCCTCGTCCCGGTCAACGGCGAGCGGCTTCTCGCTCCAGACGTGCTTTCCGGCCCGCAGCGCGGCGAGGTTGATCTCCGTGTGAAGCACGGGGACCGTCAGGTTCACGACCAGGTCGACCTCGGGATCGGTCAGGACCTGGTCGGTGGTGCCGGCCCGCGTGATCCCATACCGGCGGGCGCACTCACGGGCCCGGTCCGGAGGCTGGTCTCCGCAGGCGACGACCTCCAGGTCCGGGGCGCGCTGCATGTTCTCGATGTAGGCGTGACTGATGCTGCCGCAGCCGACGACGGCGACGCGCAGCGGCCGTCGGCCGGACACTTCGGAGGCCATCGGTGGCAACAATCCTAGACGCCATCGGCGGCCGGCGGAGTCGGCTCCCGGCAGGCGTCCTCAGCGCACCAGAAGGACCGGCCGGTCAGCGAGCCGGATCACCTTCTCGGCCGCGCCTCCAGCCACCAGCTCCCACATCGGCGACATGCCCCGCGAGCTGAGGACTATCAGGTCTGAGCGCGCTATGCGCGCCGCCTCCACGATCTGCTGGGCGACGCGGCCCTGCCGCGGGAGCAGGTGTCCTCGAACCCTCAGCTGCCCGTCTCGCAGCTCAGACACCGCCGCA
>JALYYF010000491.1 GCA_030946725.1 Candidatus Dormiibacterota bacterium | reverse complement strand
GACGGTGATGCTGCCGGGATGCGGCCACTGGACGCAGCAGGAGCGGCCGGCTGAGGTGAACCAGGCGCTACTGGACTTCCTCCGAAGCCTTTGACGGCAGCCGGCTCACGGCTCCGAGGCCGGTCATAGTCGCGTGATTGCCGCCCGCCAGGCCTGGGCGCCTCGGGGGTCGATGTTGAGGTCGAACCTGGCCGGCTCGATCGCGCGCACCGACCATCCCTCTCCGAAGCTCCCCCTGATCTCCGCCTCGGTCACGCGGCGCGGTCCCTGGTGGCCGGGCTGCCCGTCGCTGAAGCAGAGCATGAGATAGCGACCACCAGGCGCGATCGCGGCTCGAAGGTTCTCGACGTAGCGGTGCCTGTCCTCGTCGTCGAAGACGTGGAAGAGGCCGCAGTCGATCACGGTGTCGAACTGTTCGCCGAGCGCGCCGAGGTCGAGGGCGCTCCCCACGAGGAAGCGGGCCTGCAGACCGCGATCCCGGGCCTTGCTCTGCGCGATCGCGATCGCGGCCGGCGCGGCGTCGATGCCGGTGGCGGCGAGTCCCAGCCGGGCCGCCATGAGCGCGTGCTCCCCGGTGCCACAGCCCACGTCCAGGACACGGCCGCGGAGCACGCCTGCTTCCGCCAGCTCGGACAGGGCGGCCTGCGGACGCCCGATGTCCCAGGGCGGCGTGGAAGCGTACATCCCTTCGAACCCCTCACCCATCTTCATCAGCGTGAACGGCTCCGAGCGGTCATATGTTCACCAGTCCCCTACCGCTGCGGCGATGTGCGAACATTTGCTCGCTGTGTCTCGGCTCATGGCCGGTGCATCCGAGGCTGGGAGTAGCTCGGTGTGAAAGGCTCGACAGAAGCCGCCGAGCTGGGGCTCAATACGGCCGCCCCGACGACCCTCGTGGTCGACCTCAACTGCGCCTTCGCCTCCATCGAGCAGCAGCACGACCCCGCGCTGCGGGGCCGTCCGCTCGCCATCGCCGCCTACGTCACCGACGCGGCGACCATCGTCTCCTCGTCCCGCGAGGCGCGGGACCTGGGCATCAAGACCGGGATGCGGGTGTTCGAAGCCAGGGCGATCTTCCCCTCGATAATCGTGAAGGAGCCGGACCCGCCGCGATACCGGGCCGTCTCAGACCACCTGGTCGAGATCCTGGAGCGGTACAGCCCGGACGTCCTGCGCATGTCGATCGACGAGGCCTCCGTCAACCTCGTCCGAACGCCCGACCTCGCGCGCCTCGGCGTGGAAGGCGTCGGACGCGCGGTCAAGCGAGCGCTGCGCGAGGAGGTGGGCGAGTGCATAACCAGCTCGGTCGGCATCTCGACCTCGATCTGGATGGCGAAGCAAGCCTCCAACCTCAACAAGCGGGATGGGCTGGAGCACATCGACCACACCAACCTGGTCGCCGTCTTCGAACGGCTCCGGCTGACCGACCTGTCCGGCATCGCCGAGGCGACCGCCCGCCGCCTGCAGCGAGCCGGGATCCACACGCCGGTGGAGTTCCTCCGAGCGACGCCCGAACGGCTGCGCCTGGCGGGTATGCACAAGGAGGTCGCCGGCGGCTGGCTGCAGCGGCTGCGAGGCTTCGAGGGCGGCAGCTTCGAGAGCGCCACCCGCAAGAGCTACAGCCACTCACACGTCCTGGCGCGCGCCACGCGCTCCCAGTCTGAGCTCGAGGAGCTGCTGATGCGCCTGTCGGAGATGGTGGGCCGGCGGCTGCGCGGCGCCGGCCGGCGCGGCAGCATCGTTTCGGTCGGCGTCGTGTACCGGCCGGACAGCGGACGCTTCTCCAAACAGTCCAGGCTGCCCGACCCCATCGCAACGGGAGAGGAGATCTACCGCGCCGCGCTCACGCTGCTGGCCGCCCGCGACCCTCGCCGCGACGTGGGGACGCTGGGTGTCGGGCTTTCCGGGCTCAGCGACGCGGAGACCGCCCAGATGGACCTCTTCTCGGACCCCTCCCGGCCCCGCGGCGAACGGCTGGAAAGGGCCATGGACGCGATCCGGGACCGCTTTGGCGAGGA
>JALYYF010000103.1 GCA_030946725.1 Candidatus Dormiibacterota bacterium | reverse complement strand
AGGCCTGCCTCCCCCGCGACCGCTTTATGTTGGCGGTACGGCGTGCTTGCGGTCGAAGGGAGGCTCCCAGCGGGTCTCGTAGGCCCGGAAGCGGGCGATCAGCTGTTCCCGCAGCGCTTCCGGCTCCACGACGTCGTCCACGATCAAGTTGGCGGCCAGCTTGTAGAGGTCGATGTCGCGGCGATACTCGTCCTCCAGCTCCTTGCGGCGGCGAGCCTTCTCGGCCTCGGGCAGATCGGCCAGCTGGTTGAAGAAGACGGCGTTGACGGCCGGCTCCGGCCCCATCACGGCGATCTGGGCCGAAGGCAGCGCGATCACGGCGTCGGAGTCGTATGCCGGCCCCGCCATCGCGTAGAGCCCCGCCCCGTAGGCCTTGCGCACGATCACGGACACCTTGGGAACCGTCGCCTCCGCCACCGCCGTGATCATCTTGGCGCCGTGGCGGATGATCCCCCGCCTCTCGACGTCGGTGCCGATCATGAACCCGGGAACGTCGACCAGGAAGAGCAGCGGGATGTTGAAGGCGTCGCACAGCCAGATGAAGCGAGCCGCCTTGTCGGCGCTGTCGTTGAAGAGGACGCCACCCTTCTGCATGGGCTGGTTGGCCACGACGCCGACCGCCCGGCCGCCGAGCCTTCCCAGCCCGACCAGCAGCTCCTTGGCGAAGAGCTTCTTCACTTCGAGCCAGGAGCCCTCGTCGAGGAGGGCCTCGACCACCTTCCGCATGTCGTAGCCACGCTGGGCCTCCTGCGGGACCAGCTGCCCGATCGGCTTCGCCGTGGACACCGGAGCGCGGGCCGGGGTGGCCGGAGGGCGCTCGGCGTGATTGACAGGCATGAAGGAGATGTAGCGGCGGCCGAGCTCGAGCGCCTCCGCGTCGTCGGCGACCAGGAAGTCGCCGCAGCCGCTCTCCGTGCAGTGCATGCGGGCGCCGCCCAGCTCCTCGAGTGAGACCTTCTCGCCGACCACGACCTCGACCATCCGGGGCGAGCCCAGGTACATCGAGGCGTTGCCCTCCACCATCGCAACGACGTCGCAGAAGGCCGGGATGTAAGCTCCGCCGGCGGCGCTGGGACCGAAGAGCAGGCAGACCTGCGGCACCCGCCCCGAGAGGCGGACCTGGTTGAAGAAGATGCGGCCGGCGTGGCGGCGGCCGGGGAACATGTCGATCTGGTCGGTTATCCGGGCCCCGGCCGAGTCGACCAGGTAGAACAGCGGTATCCGCAGGCGGCCCGCGGTCTCCTGTATGCGCACGATCTTCTCGACCGTGCGGGCTCCCCAGGACCCCGCCTTGACCGTGGGGTCGTTCGCCATCACCGCGACCGGCCTGCCCTCGACCCTGCCCAGGCCGGTGACCACCCCGTCGGCGGGCAGGTCGTCGGCGAGGACGTTGGCGAAGACGCCGTCCTCGATGAAGGAACCCTCGTCGAGCAGCAGGTCCAGCCGCTCGCGGACCGTGAGCTTTCCCTGTTCGCGCAGCTTCGGCAGGTAGCGGGTGCTGCCGCGCTCGGCCTTCTGCCGAAGCTCCCGGTGGCGATCCGTCAGCTCGTCTGGCATCTGTCGGGACTGGACTCTAGCGGCCTTTGAACTCCGGCTCACGTTTCTCGAAGAAAGCGGTCACGCCTTCTCTGGAGTCCTCGCTGAGGCTGACCAGGGTCAGCTGGGAGCGAAGGTACTCGAGGGCTGCCCGGAACTCCATGTCCTGCTGCCTGTAGAAGGAGTCGCGCCCCAGCTTCAGCACCAGCGGGGACTTCCTGGCCAGGCTGCCCGCAACCTCCGCGGTCATGGCGTCCAGCTCCTCCAGGGATCCCGCCACCCGGTTGATCACCCCGAACTGCTTCAACTGTGCGGCGGTCCAGCGTTCCCCCAGCAGCATCATCTCCAGCAGCACCTTGCGCGGGAGGTTGCGGGCCAGCACGGCCTGGATCACGGCCGGCCAGACGCCCACGTTGATCTCCGGTGTGGCGAAGGCGGCCGTCTCCACCGCGAGCAGGAGGTCGCAGGCACAGGCGAGCCCGAAGCCGCCGGCCAGGGCGTGGCCGTTGATGCGGCCCACAACCGGCTTCCCGAGGTCTTCGAGGAGCAGGAAGAGCTCCACGATCTGGCGCCGCTCCTGGTGCCGGTCGAGCTCGGCGACCTCGGCCTTGAAGGAGGCCAGGTCCGCCCCGGCGCAGAACGCCCGGTCGCCGGACCCGGTCAGCACCACGACCCGCACCTCAGGGGTGTCGCGGCACCATTCCAGGGCGCGGCGCAGGTCGCGGAGCATGGAGGAGGAGAGGGCGTTGCGCTGCTCCGGTCGGTTCAGCGTCACGGTCGCCACGTGACCCCCGGACTCGACCCGGACGTCGTCGAGGGGTGGGGCCTCTGGCACGCAAATATCCTATGCAAGCCATGCCCAGGCCGTCGTTCTACTGGCTGCTCGTGCTCGTCCCGATCTCTTTCGTCTGCGAGTTCGTGGTGCGCCAGCCCATCGTCGTCTTCGTCACCAGCGCCCTGGCGATCGTCCCGCTGGCGGCGGTCCTCGGCCGTGCCACCGAGCAGCTGGCCATCCACTCCGGGCCGCGGGTCGGCGGCCTGCTCAACGCCACCTTCGGCAACATCACCGAGCTGATCATCTCAGTGCTGCTGATCGCGGCGGGCGAGTTCACCGTCGTGAAGGCCTCTCTGATCGGCTCGATCCTCGGCAACCTGTTCCTGGTCATGGGTGCCTCGGTCCTGGCAGGCGGCCTTCGCTACCCGGAGCAGTCGTTCTCGATCCGCAGCGCCGGGGTCCACGCCAGCTCGCTGCTGCTGGCGGTGACCGCGCTGCTGATGCCGGCACTGTTCGTCAACACCTCACCCTCCACGCCCAGCCAGCGACTCTCCATCAGCGTCGTGGTGGCCGTGGTGCTGATCGTGCTCTACGTCGCCGCGCTCCTCTTCACCCAGGTCACGCACGTGGGACTCTTCCGGACGCCGCAGAGCGATGAACGGCCCGAATGGTCCAGGCTCAGGGCGATCCTGGTCCTGCTGCTGTCGGCGCTGGTGGTGGGCGTGGAGTCGGAGTTCCTGGTCGGCTCCCTGGAACCCACGGTCCACGCGTTCGGTCTCTCCAGGGTCTTCGTGGGGCTGGTCGTGGTCGCCATCGTGGGGAACGCCGCGGAGCATGCTTCCGCGGTCTTCTTCGCGATCCGGGACAAGATGGACGTGGCGATGGAGATCTCATTCGGCTCCTCCACCCAGATCGCGCTCTTCGTGGCTCCGCTGCTCGTCTTCATCAGCATTCTGATCGGCCATCCCATGGACTTCGTCTTCAGCGGGCTGGAGGTCATCGCGGTGGCGCTGGCCACCATCAGCGTGGCCGCCATCGTGCTGGACGGGCGCACGAACTGGCTCGAGGGCGCCCAGTTACTGGGCGCCTACCTGATCATCGCCGCCACCTTCTTCTTCGTAGGCGGCTGATCCGTGCCACCTCCCAGGATCAGCGGCTGGCGCGTCGCCGCCACTCTCGGCCTCTGGATAGTCCTGGCGGCGGTTCTGGCCGGAGGCACCCTGCTCGCCGTCCGCTTCGGCCTCCCCGGCGTGCTCGCAGCGCACCGGGCCGCCGTTGGCGCCGTCCTGGTCGTGCAGGCCTACCTCAGCCTGCTGGCGGCGCTGCTGATCGCCTTCGGGGGCTGGCGGGGACTGCTCGACCAGCTCGGCTTCAGGTTCACGGCCTTCCGGCACCTGGGGCTCGCCCTCGTGGCGTGGATCACCGCCCTGATCGTGGGTGTGGCGGCGACGGCGCTCCTCAGCCCGCTGCTGGGGCAGCCTCGCAGCAACGCGACCGACCTGCTGGGCCGCTCCTTCGACCCCCTCTTCGTGGTGCTGATCGTGCCCACCGTCTGCATCCTGGCGCCGCTCTGCGAGGAGCTGCTCTTCCGGGGGGCCATCTTCGGCTGGCTGCGCTCCCGGCTGCCGGTGCCAGTGGCCGCGATCGTCAGTGCGGCGGTGTTCGCCGGAGCCCATCTGCTGCTGCCGCTGTTCCCCGAGCTGTTCGTGTTCGGCCTGGCGGCGGCCCTGATCTACCAGCGCACGGGGTCGACGCTCAACTCGTTCGTGATGCACGCGACCCAGAACACCACGGCTGTGCTGATAGCGTACGCAGTGCTGACCCGCCGCCTGGCCGGCTAGACCTGGGGACGGGCCACCTCTAGGAGGCCGCTTTGGGGAGGACGACCTCCTGGGCGTCGAAGAGGACGTCGAGGACTGCCGCCGCCTCCCGGTCCTCGTTTCGCATCAGACTGTTACGGAGCTTGGGGTCGATCCGCCCGACGAAGTCGCCGATCTCGCCGACCAGGGCCTCCGGCACGGTTTGCCGGTCGCGTTCGAGCATGCACTCGACCTCCTGCAGCCAGCGATCGATACGCTCGATCGCCCCCCTTCTCTCCTGGAGACGGCGACGCCGCTCCGCAGCGAGCTCGTCGGCTCGACACATGTCGGCAACAGCATCGCTCAACATGTCATCCCAAGCCTCCCCTATGAACTAAGCCCCCCGGCAGGATAAGTGATAGTGCGACTGTAAGGTTACGGATCACCATTGTCAATAGCGAACCGGACGTCCATCCGCGAGTACACGGGCCGGGTCCTCGGTCCCTGGTCACCCATCGTCGCCAGCAACCGGGCGCCCTTCGAGCCGGGGCCCAGAGGGACGATGCGACGAGGTGCCGGCGGGCTGGTCACCGCCATGCTCACCGTCGCCGACGCCACGGCGTCGCCCTGGGTGGCGGTCGCCCGGAGTCCGGCCGAGCGAGAGCACGCGGCGGCCGGCCAGTCGGTCGAGGTGCCCGGCATGCGCGGGCCGATCGAGCTGCACTACGTCCAGGTCGAGCCCGAGGCCTACCGGCGCCACTACTCGGTCATCGCCAACCCGCTGATCTGGTTCCTCCAGCACTACCTCTGGGACCTGACCTACGAGCCGTTGATCGACGAGTCGATCTGGGCTGCCTGGGAGACCGGGTACGTGGTGGTCAACAAGCTGCTGGCGGAGAAGGTGGTGGAGGTGGCCCAGCGGTCACCTCGAACGCCGCTGGTGATGACCCAGGACTACCAGCTCTACCTGGCCCCGCGGCGCATACGGCAGCTGCTCCCGGAGGCCACGCTGCAGCACTTCACGCACATCCCCTGGCCCACGCCCAACTACTGGAAGGTGCTGCCGAGGGGCATTCGGGACGCCATCCTCGAGGGCCTTCTGGCCAACGACATCGTCGGCTTCCAGACCAGCCTGGACGTGCGCAACTTCCTGATGAGCGCGGAGGAGCTGCTCGGCCTGCGGGTGGACCACCGCGAGCGCGCCGTCCTCTACGCGGGCCGGGTGGTCTGGGCGCGCTCCTATCCGGTCTCCATCGACGTGCCCATGATGGAGCGCATGGCGGCTTCGCTGGCGGTGGAGAAGGAGGCCGAGGAGCTGCGGGCGGATCGGCCCGAGAAGCTCATCGTCCGCGTCGACCGGACCGACCCCACCAAGAACATCGTGCGAGGCTTTCTCGCCTACGAGCAGCTCCTGCGAGAGCATCCCGAGCTGCACCGGAAGGTCGGCTTCTGGGCCTTCCTGCAGCCGTCGCGGCAGGACATCGTGGCCTACCGCGACTACGTGGAGTCGATCCAGCGCACCTCAGCCCGCATCAACTCGCGCTTCGGCCAGCGGGGCTGGACGCCGATACGGGTCGAGTTCGCGGAGAACCTGCGGAGAGCGGTCGCGGCCTACCGCGAGTTCGATGTGATGCTGGTGAACCCCATCTACGACGGCATGAACCTGGTTGCCAAGGAAGGCATGATGGTCAACGAGCGCGACGGTGTTCTGGTGCTCTCCGAGAACGCCGGGGCGCACGAGGAATTGGGCGAGTGGTCACTGACCATCAATCCATTCGACGTCGGTCAGACCGCGGACGCCCTCCACACGGCCCTGACGATGCCCCAACGAGCCCGGCAGCAGATGGGGGACGCGATCCGCCAGGTGGTCCGGGCCAACGACATCGGGCGCTGGATAAGCCTTCAAATCCGGGACCTCCGAGACCTCCTGGCACCACCGGTCCAGGCCAGCGACTGACGTTCGGCGGCCCTTCCGAGGGCGGCCGAACCGGTGGCAGGGTCAGAGCGTAATGTCGGATGGGTCGCGGCGGTCCAAGCCAGTGACGATGCGGGCAACTCAAGTTAAGAAGATGCCTTTCCGGTCGGAGTGTGAGATCTTAGGCACTGCTCAGAAGCACGGTACTGAGCGGCGCGTCTGCGAGGGGAATGCCACTTACGGCTGCAGAGTGCCCGAAGGCCGGGCTGCTGCGTTAGGAAGAATAGGGATTTGGACCCAATAATGATATTGACGTGGTCAGGAATCTCTCCGCTGCCTTGCGATTGAAGCTGGGGGCCTTTGGCCCCCGACTCCGCAGCGGTGCCCTGATCTACGTGGTAAGCCTGGCGGCGGCCCTCGGCGAGGGCCTCATGGCGGCAGCGTCCGTCTCCTCGCGCGTCTTCAACGTGCCCCGCTGGGATCCTCCGCCGCTGGCACCGCCGCCCGCGACCACGCGAGCCACGCGGCCGGCGATGCTGGTCTCCGCGCCTCCCGCAGCCAAGCGCCGGAGCACCGGAGGTCCACCTGCCCGATCGCAGCTCGGCAATCCGGTCGCCAACGGCCGTGGGGTCGAGGTGCGGCCGACCATCATGCCGGTCGCTCCCAGCGTCGCCCACCGCGTGGTCGCGGGCGTCCGCCGGGAGCTGGAGCAGGCTCGTGAGGCGCAGACCGCCCACTCCACCCAGACCCGGGTGCGTCGGGACTCCAAGGGCCGGCGGCTCCGCGCCAGCGCCTACATCTACGGCCCCCAGGGCGCCAAGAACGCCCGCGGCCGCCATCACAGGCGGCTGCCCGGCGTCGTGGGTGCCGCAGTCCCGGCGACGGTCAAGGTCATGCTGGTGCTCCTGATCGCCGGCGGCGCCTTCCTGGGCAGTTCGCGTGCCTACATCAACTATGCGGCGGACCTCCCGGACGCTCACTCCATCACCACCAACCCGCTGCCCGAGGACTCGCTCATCTACGCGGCCGACGGCACGCTGCTGGAAGACGTCCATCCAAGCGGCATCCATCACTACTACGAGCCGCTGGAGAAGATGGGGACCTTCCTGCCCCAGGCCACGATCGCGATCGAGGACTCCAACTTCTGGAACGAGCCCGGCATCGACCCCGGCGCCATGGCCCGCGCGGCCTGGATCGACTGGCGCGAGAAGAAGGCCGTGCAGGGCGCCTCGACGATAACCCAGCAGCTGGTGAAGCTGCGGCTGATCGGAAACCAGCCCTCGATCGACCGCAAGATCAAGGAGGCGATCCTCGCCGTCCAGGTCGAGCACACGTACAGCAAGCGCCAGATCCTGGAGCACTACCTGAACACGATCTTCTACAGCAACAACTCCCAGGGCACCCTTGCCGCCTCCCGGATCTACTTCCACAAGGACACCAAGGACCTCACCCTGGGCGAGGCGGCGATGCTCGCCGGCATCCCCCAGAGCCCCCTCTACAACAGCCCCTTCCTGCACCCCGAGGTCGCCAA
>JALYYF010000478.1 GCA_030946725.1 Candidatus Dormiibacterota bacterium | reverse complement strand
GCCGGCGACGGCGTCCGGGCAGACTACGTCGACACGCTGGACCTCTTCCACACGATGGAGGCCTACTTCACGTGGTATCCAGGGGGGCCTGGCCGGTGAGCAAGTACCTCCTTGACAAGTTCCTCTTCACTGTCGACCGCGACCCCGAGCTGGTCGAGAGCTACCGAGCGGACCCGCGCGGCACGGTCGACTGGTGGGAGAGGGAGAGGGCGAACCTGGTCCTCAACTGCCACGAGCTGGAACGGTCCACCTGGCTCTCTTTCACGGACGGGGAGAGGAACGCCCTGGCCGCGCATGACTACACGAAGCTCTTCGAACTCGGCGCTCACCCCTTCCTGACGCTCACGCTCTTCATAGCCATGTTCGAGCGCGACTACGACGAGCCGCTCGGCTTTCAGCTCGCCTACGCGGCCCGGCTGAGCCATTTCGATCGTCCCTACCCCGACATCGCCACCTGAGCAGCAGTTGAGGGCTGCGGTCATCGAGCGGCACGGCGAACCGCCGGTCCTGCGCGACCGGGCTGCCCCGATCGCGTCCCGCGGGCAGGTCCTCGTAAAGGTGTCGGCGGCTCCCATCGTCCCGCTCGACCTGCTATGCGCCTCCGGCACGTCCTACTTCGGCCGGCCCCCGCTTCCCTTCATCCCGGGCGTCCAGGGAGTCGGCGTCGTCGAGCAACACGGCTCCCTGGATGCCGGTTCCACCGTCTGGTTCCAGACCGGCGCGGGAATGCGTCCGGGGGACGGCAGCCTGGCGGAGCTCTGCGCGGTGCCGGACTCGGATCTGGTGCCGCTGCCCCCCGGGGTGGACCCGACGCTCGTGGCCGCGCTTGGGCTCTCGGCCGTTGCGGCCTGGATGGGCCTGCGCTGGCGCGGAGCGCTGCAGCCAGGTGAGCAAGTGCTGGTCCTGGGAGCGGGCGGCGTGGTGGGCCAGGTCGCTCTCCAGGTCGCCCGCCTCGGCGGCGCCCGGCGGGTGCTGGCCGCTTGCCGTTCCGCCCCGTCGCAGGAACGAGCCCGGCGGCTCGGCGCCGACGCCGTGGTGCCGCTCGCCGACTCCGACGACGCGGAGTCCCTGGCCGGGCGCCTGGTGGAGGCCTGTGACGGTCCGGTCGACCTCGTGCTGGACCCGCTCTTCGGAGTCCCCGCTGCAGCCGCCCTGCGGACGCTGGCGCCACATGGACGGCTGGTCAACCTCGGTGACTCGGCTGGCGGGACTTCACCGTTCGACTCCTCGACGCTGCGCAGCCGCTCACTGCGGGTGCTCGGCTACACCAACAACGAGCTGACTGGCGAGCAGCGCGCTGCGGCCCTGCTGGCCGTCGTGGATCACGCCGCCGCCGGGCGCATCCGCCTCGACTATGACCGAGTGCCGCTCGACCACGCGGCGCGGGCCTGGTCGCGGCAGGCTGCCGGGGAAGCCCATCGCCGCCAGGTGGTGGTGACACATGGCGAAAGCTGAGTGATTGAAGGTAAGACGGACACCTGCGCGGCTGGTGATCGGGGCGTCATAGACGCGATTGGCTGGGCGGGAAGGATTTGAACCCTCGATCTCCTGATCCAGAGTCAGGCTGCTTTGCCTTTTGGTCGGTCCGAGTTCGTTAGACAACCTGACCAATCAACTATCACCCAGTAACAAGAAAGATTAGACAGGGGCCGAACAGGTACCAGTAGAGCGACTCGATCCAGCACTGGACAAGGCGTTTGCTGCATCGTCCTCATCCTCGCGGGTGGCGAGCATCCAGGCAGCGCGCCGAGCTTCTACTCACGCTGTCACGGACCCGGCGCAGCTCCGGGTAGGTGAGCGTCGTCCGCCGGATCCCCGGTACTCGCCGGCAGTCACGGCGACGCGCCGATCGCTCACCTCCAGCACCGGGGGTCGCCGGGGACGAGCGCGGCGGTGTGCCCGCTCGGGCCGATGCCCAGATGGGCGAAGTCGATCGCATCGGAAAACGCTCGGCCGAGCTGCAGTCTTGACGCCTGAGGACTACGCCGTCTCGTACTCGTCGTGGCGCCGGAGCCAGACCGTCTCCTCGTCTTCCTCGTGGCGCCCCATAGGCGTCCGGTCCAGCAGTCCGTAGTACGCCATCGCGGGCTCGAGGCCGCGCGCGGTGGTTACGTAGGTCCTGTGGACGGTCCCGTTTGAGAGGGCGTAGGCGCTCAGGCCAGGGCCCTCCGAAACGTAACCGGCGATGTCGGTACCGGAGGCCTCGGCCATCTGCTTGACGGTGGGGGGGATCTCACCCTCCAGGAACGGCTTCAGCTCCTCCTCGGTGCTCGCAAAGCCGAGGTCGCGGTGAAAGTCGCTGCCGGCCGTGGAGACCCAGTTGAAGCTCCAGCCCATCCGATCCCTGTAGGC
>JALYYF010000096.1 GCA_030946725.1 Candidatus Dormiibacterota bacterium | reverse complement strand
GACTCCGCCTCGTCCATGTTGTAGATCTCGCCCTCCTCGCCCCTGGTCGCGGTCACCAGCACCACGCGGTGCCCGGCCTCGTGGGCCCGGATCATGACGCCGCCCGTGGAGACAGCCTCGTCGTCGGGATGCGCGTGGACCAGAAGCAGGGTTGTCATCCTGCGGTTAAACGCGCGGTCGCGGCGGATGATTCCGGTTTGGGTCAGCCGCGCAGCGGACGGAGGGCGTTGGCTGCGGCCAGGATCGTCGACCCGTTGTTGACGATGGTTGCCGTCAGTGGGTTCAGCCGGCCGAGCATGGCCAATGACAGCCCGGCGACGTTGGGCGTGGCGACCAGCACGATGTTCTCGCGCACTATCTCGTTCGCGCTGCGGGCCAGCCGGATGGCGGCGACGGCCCTGCCCAGGTCCTCCTCCAGCAGCACCACGTCCGCGGTCTCGCGCGCCAGGTCGGCTCCCCTGGGGACGGCGATGCCGACGTTGGCGGCCGCCATGGCCGCCGCGTCGTTGATCCCGTCGCCGACCACGGCGACGACCCGTCCCTGCTCCCGCAGCCTCTCCACGAGCTTCACCTTGTCCTCCGGCATCAGGCCCGCGTGACACTCGTCGAGGTGCAGCTGCCGGGCGACCACCCGAGCCGCCGCGTGGTGGTCCCCGGTGGCCAGCAGCAGCTCCGAGATTCCGAGTTCGCGCAGGCCTCGGATGGCCGACCGAGCGCTCTCCCGGACGCTGTCCCGGAACCGTATCCGCGCGGCCAGCCGGCCGTCGATCGCCACCAGCGCCACCGAGGACTCCGCCGTCTCCTCCTGCGGTCTCTCCAGGCCCTTGCGCTCCAGGAAGCGCGGCTCGCCGACCCAGACCTCGTGGCCCTCGACCACGGCCTCCACCCCGCCCGGGAGGTAACGGACGGAATCCGGGGCCGAGAGCTCCAGGCCTGCCTTGCGGGCCGCCCGGCGGACCGCCCGGGCCAGCGGATGGGGAAGGTGCCCCTCGGCGCTGGCCGCCAGGCGGAGTGCCTGGACAGGGTCGGCGCCCGTCTCGGGAACCACGTCCACGACCGCCGGGCGCCCGGTGGTCAAAGTGCCGGTCTTGTCGAAGACCACGGTGTCGACCCGGGCCAGGCTGTCGACGGCCTGGCCGTTCCTGAAGAGGATCCCGTGGCGGGCGCCGGCGACCATGGTGGTCAGCACCGTGGTCGGGATGGCGATCCTGACCCCGGTCCCGAAGTCGATGATCAGGATCGAGATGGCCCGACCCAGCTGCCCGCTGAGCGCGTAGGTGAGCCCGGCGAGCAGGAAGGTGGGCAGCACGAAGGCGTCCGCGATCCGCCGTGCCCGGTCGTAGACGCGCGTGTTGGCGGCGATCGCATCCTCCAGGGCGGCGGCCAGCCGGCCGGCCTTGGTCTGCTCGCCGGTCGCCACGACCCGGATCACGATCCGGCCGTCCACCAGGGAGCTCCCGGCGAGGACCATCCCGCCCCGCGAGATCGAGCGGGGCACAGGCTCCCCGGTCCAGGTGCGGTTGTCGACCATGCCGCTCCCCGAGCTGAGCCGGCCATCCACGGGGATGCTCTCGCCGGCGTAGACCACCACCTGGTCTCCGGCCTTCACCTGGGCGATGGGCAGCCGCGGCTCGGTGCCGGGCCGCAGCACCCGCACGCCGCGCGGGTCGGCGCCCATCCAGTTCCGGAGCACGCGCCGAGCACGGCCGGAGGCGCGGTGGCGGATCCGCTCTCCGCTTTCTATGAGTGCCACCGAGATCCCGGCGGCCAGGGTGTCACCGACCCCGAGCAGCAGGCCGACCGCCGTCACGTCGAGGACGTCGATGGTTACGCGCCGGCCGAGCAGGCTCCGCACCGCCCGCCTGCCGATCGGCGCCGCGCAGAGCCCGATCACGACCCGGGTCACCAGGCTCGGTCCCGTAAGACCGGCTGCCATCGAGATCGCCGGCAGCAGGAACTGGCGCCACAGCGGCTGTCTCGGCGGCTCGGATGCGCCGACCTCCGGCTCGGGATCACCCGGCAGGGTGCCAAGGATCTCCTGGAAGGAGACGCCGGGGTCGAACTCGACCGTCAGGGAGCGGGCGGCGGCCGTCCAGCGGCTGCCCCGGACTGCCGGATGGCTCGCCAGCCTGTCGACCAGCGCGGCTCCCTCCGCGGCGTCCTCTCGTGGCAGCCGGAGCCGGACCCGGCCGGGCAGCGAGTGGACGATGCGGTAGCCCGGGAAGCCGGAGCGGTCGTCCAGGCTCTCGGGCGATTCTCGGTCCTGCGCCGGAGAAGTGGCGACAGGGCTCGTGGCATCAACCGAGGTCTGGACTTGGTGCCTCCCCTGAGCGGTCCAGCTCGCTGTCGCCGCCAGGCGCGTGTTCCGGGTTCAGCTTCAGGAAAGAGTCGACCCCGTAGTAGATCAGCACGTACCAGGGCACGGATCCGATCGTCAGGCCCTGGGCGAGCAGCTGCCGCGCGCCAAGCGCTATGAAGGAGGCGGGGACCAGCCACTTCAGCGAGATCGTGCCGCCGGTCGCCTCCAGCACGCGGGCGTCGGCGGCCTTGACGGCGCCGACCACGGTCTCCACCGCCTTCTCGGAGGGCTCGCCGTTGCGCAGCGATTCGACAAGCACCAGAGCGCTGTTCAGCGCCTGGTGTATCTGGTCGTTGTGATCACCTGTCACCAGAACCGAGCCGGTGGTCGGATTGACCTCCACGCTGCGGATGCCCGGGTGACTCTCGATCCGCTGCTTGATCTGCTCCATCCGAGCCGGCGAGCGCTCGCTCTTTTCGAGACTGGCGCGCACTCGCCCGTGGCTGCGATGGCGCACGTAGGCAACCGGCCTGGACCCGTTGCTGGACACTGCGCGTCAGCCCTCGACCGGCTTCGCGGCGGCCGAACGGCGGCCACGCGGCGGGGTCGCGGCGGTATCTGACGCCGGTGCGGCGCTCTTGGCGCGCGTGCCGTTCTCCTGTTCGTACTCGTGGCGAGCTTCGGCGAGCAGGTCCTGGCCCTGCTCGTAGGCCTCGGCCGCCGCTTCCTGAACCTGCGCCGCCAGCTTCATCCCCCTCTTCAGGACCTCTTTGGCGACAGGCCTCAGCTGCTCGCCGAAAGTGGCCCCGACCGCCACTCCTGCCGCAACGAACGCCCCTCCCGGGAATGCCATTTCCGTGACCTCTTCGAGCATGGTTCCTCCATAGGCTGGCTGGATGGCGTGCGGGCACCAGAGGAGGCGCGCCGTACGCTTCTTTTACCAAAGAGGCCGTCGAAATCCCGAAACCGATTTCAGGACGGTTCCACGTTCGGCAACAAGGAGGTGTCCGGAGCCGTGAGCGACAACGCAGGTATCAACGTCCAGGTCGGGCCGCTCCGCGTGGACGTCCCGCGCACGGCGGGCTACTACGGTGGTGTGGCCGCCGCGCTGGCCCTGGGCCTCATCGACTGGCCGGTCGCGGTCTTCATAGGCGCGGTTCCAGCGATCAAGCTGCTGCAGCGCGGGGACCTGCCGAGGCGGGTCCGGTTCGCCGTCCAGCTGTTCGAGGGAGCCGCCAAGCCCGTCGGCGGCGACGGCGAGGGCACCGTGGAGCTGGTCCGCACCCCGCCGGCGCTCAAGAATGCTGCGGACACGGTTGCCAGGCCCAAACCCAGACCAAGAAGATCCTCCCCCCGCCCGCGGGGGGAAATAGGTGGGGGGACTTAACCGGCAAGATTGCCCCGGCACCGCGACGGGTGAGAGCGTGCGTCCATGGTTCGCCAAGCTCGCGTCGTTCGCGCTGCTCGCGATCAGCGCGCCCAGGAGCTGCGGCGGGAGATGTCAGGGACCGAATGGCGGCTCTGGTACCACTTGCGCGGCCGGCAGCTGATGGGTCGCAAGTTTCGACGCCAGGTTCCGATAGCCCCTTACTTCGCTGGGCTTTCGCGTGCTGCGGTTCTCGGTAGCCGAGATCGATGAGAAACTTCGCAGGGGTCGTCGAGGCCATCGCCGACGCTCTGGGTACATCCGGCCGGCCCCCCACCAACCTCCCCCCGCCCGCGGGGGGAGGACTAATTAATCAGTTACGTCTGGATCGGGCCGGGGACGGGATCGAGGGTGACCAGCCGGGTGCCGTTCCAGTGGTAGCGAACCGTGGTCTGTCCGCCTGAGGGGCAGCAGTGTGGATCGCCGGGCTGAAAGACGTTGTAGGTGACGGAGAAGGTGACCTCGTCGACGGGGCTCTGGCCCGAGGCGTGGCTGAAGAACTGCTGGCCGGCGAGCCGGCCGCTCACGAAGAAGAAGTACCAGTCACCCTGGGAGTCGGCCCCGCCGGTGGCGGTGGCGTGGAGGACGTGCAGCACCGCGGAGGGCCGCCAGGTCTGGTCCGGCGCGTCCGCGGTCAGCCCGTTGCCGCTCAGGATGCGCTCGGCGTCCGCGGCCGTGGCATAGGACGCCGACCTTGCAGCCGGGCTGGCCAGGACCGGCGGGTGAGCGGTCTGCTCGACCGCCGGCAGGGCCGGCGCGGCGCTGGAGGTCGGAGTCGCCGTCTGACGGGGGCTCGATCCCGAAGAGCCGGACTGGCCCCCGCAGGCGGCGGCCAGCAGGAGGACCGCACCCAGGGCGCTGCCGATGTGATTTCGAGTGAGCCAGTGAAACATTCGCCTGCCATCAAAACGAGGCGCCGCTCCCGAACGTGCCGCCGGCGCAGGTTCAGCCGCTCAGCCCGCCAGCAGCTGGTCGACCATCCAGGCGACGCCTCCACTCCCCGGCTTGCCGATCGTCCGGCCGCCCGCCGCCGCCAGGACCTCGGGCGGCGCGCCTTCCACCGCATAGCCTAGCCCCGCCCACTCGATCATCGGCTGGTCGTTGCGGCCGTCCCCGACCGCCACCGTCTCCTCGCGGGCGACCCCGAGCCGCCGGCAGAGGAACTCCAGGGCCTGCCGCTTGTCGGCGTTCGGATTGGTCATCTCGAGATAGCTGGGCACCGAGGTGGCGGCGTACATCCGGCCGGCCCAGTGCTCGCGAACCTCCGGCAGCAGGTGCTCGACCACCTTCGCGTCGGCCACCACCACCAGCTTCGGAGTGGTCGCGCCCATGGCGCCGTCGAGGTCGGGCACCACGTGGATCTCCATCCCCGCGTGGTTGGCGTATTCCCGCGCCTCAGGACGGTCCCGCTCCACTATGAGCTGGTCGTCCCGGTAGGCCTGTACGTGCAGGCCTCGCTCGCGGCAGAAGCGGACGACCTCCATGGCCAGGTCGTGGGGTAGCCCGTGATCCAGCAGCATCTCGCCCTCGGGTGTGCGGACCTGCGCGCCCTGGTAGCAGACCAGCGGCTCTTCCAGGCCCAGCCGGCGCACCCAGGGCAGCGCGCCCGGAAAGGGTCGCCCCGTGACCGCCACCACGTGCATGCCTGCGGCGCGCGCCCGGCGCAGAGCCTCCGCATCGCGATCGTCGACCCGCAGGTCGAGGCTGATCAGCGTGCCGTCCAGGTCCAGGGCCAGCAGCCGGTGCCTGTTGGTCAGCGTGACAGCACCTCAGGGTTCAGCAGGTTCTGCGGCCGCTCCCCGCGCAGCCCCGCGATGTGGTCCTTCACGGCCATTGCGCACATCTCTGAGCGAGTGCGGCCAGATGCGCTTGCGATGTGCGGGGTCAGCACCACGTTGTCGAGGTCGAGCAGCGCCGGGTGCACCTGCGGCTCGTGCTCGAAGACGTCCAGCCCTGCCGCGAAGATCTGCCCCTCCCGCAGCGCAGTCGCCAGCGCCTCCTCGTCGACAACGGGCCCGCGCGAGGTGTTGACCAGGACGGCCGACGGCTTCATCCGACGCAGCTCCTCGGTGCTTATCAGGTGATGCGTGTCGGGCGTCAGCGGAACGTGGAGGCTGACGAAGTCGGACTCCTCCAGCAGCCGCCCGAGCTCGACCCTGGTGGCTCCCAGCTCGGTCTCTACCTCCGGCGGCAGCGCCGCCGCGTCCGAATAGAGGATCCGCATGTCGAATCCCCGCGCACGGCGCGCCACGGCTCCGCCGATGCGTCCCACTCCGACCAGTCCCAGCGTGGCGCCCTGCAGGTCCTGGCCCAGCATCATGTCGATGGCCCAGCCGTGGAAGCGCCCGGCGCGCAGGAACCTGTCAGCCTCGACGACGCGGCGGCCCGCGGCCATCAGCAGGGCGAAGGCGAAATCGGCCGTGGTGTCCGTCAGCACGCCCGGTGTGTTCGTCACCAGCACGCCGTGCCGGGTGGCCGCCTCGACGTCGATGTTGTCGTAGCCCACGGCGACGTTGGAGACGATCTTGAGCCCGGGCGCGGAGAGCACCTCCTCGCCGATCGGGTCCATGACCTGGCTCAGGATGCCCTGGCAGCCCTCGGCCGCGCGCCGGATGCCCGGCTCGGCCAGCGGCTCCCCTTCGGGGAAGGGCACGGCCTGGCAGGCCTCCTCCAGCAGTTTCGGGCCGGGATCGAGGATCGGGTGCGTGAGCAGGACCCGCGGGCGATCCTCACCGCTCACGGGTTCAGCCCCAGCTCTTCGGCGATCGGGACCAGCGCGTCACGGACGACCACGACATGCTCGTCGAAGGGCATGCCCAGGTCCTCCGCCCCGGCAAGCAGCTGCTCGCGGTGGACGGCGCGGGCGAAGGCCTTGTCCTTCATCTTCTTGCGCACAGTGCGGGCGTCGACGGCCGAGAGCGATCGGTCGGGCTTGACCAGAGCGCAGGCGATTATGAAGCCACACATCTCGTCGACCGCGAAGAGGGCCTTTCGGATGGGCGCGTCGCGCGGCACCTCGAGGTACTCGGCGTGGGAGGCGATGTCCTCCAGGATCTCCGGAGGCCATCCCCGCTCGCGAAGCATCTCGATGCCGCGGCGCGGATGCAGCTCAGGGGTCGGGCCGGACTCGTAGTCCCAGTCGTGGATTACACCCAGCACCGCCCAGCGTTCCTCGTCCTCGCCGAAGCGACGTGCGTACGCGCGCATGGCGGCCTCGACGCTGCGCATGTGACGGCGGAGCGTCTCGCTCTGCGTCATCTCGGTGACCAGGCTCCACGCCTCCTCCCGGGTCGGCCGGTGGGTTTGGACGGTCATGCCATCACCTCCTTAAGAGCCGGAGCAGCGCTGTCCACGTCAACCTGTTGCCCGCGCATCTAGTACCCCCTCCCTACCCTCCCCGCAAGGGGGAGGGAGAATTCATTGCCGGCGTCACTGGGGAGGCCGGATTCACTCCGGCCGTCTGAGCTGTCACTTCCCAGCGACTCCCAACGCCACTCTGCGGAAGGGGGCTGGGGGGGAAACCTGTTTCCCCCGCACCTTTCATCGCATCACCTCCTTGAGAGCTTGCAGCAGCGCCTGGTGCTGCTCGCGGGTGCCGACGGATACTCTGAACCAGCCCGCGATCGGCTCTCGATCGTAGTGCCGGACGAGGATTCTTCGCTCGCGGAGAGCGGCGTGCAGCGCCGCCGCAGGCCAGACCTCGGGCGGCCGCGCGAAGATGAAGTTGGTTGCCGAGGGCACCACCTGGAAGCCCGCCTCCCGCAGCTGGTCCGCGAGCCATCCGCGCTCGGCGACCACGAAGCCCACCAGGCGGTCGTGGTACTCCGTGTCTCGGATGGCGGCCGCCGCGGCCACGATCGCCAGCCGGTCCAGGTTGTAGG
>JALYYF010000093.1 GCA_030946725.1 Candidatus Dormiibacterota bacterium | reverse complement strand
AAAGGGTCGGAGGGCGTGGTGGACAGGGCGGCCTCGCCCGCACCCTAGCTCTCTTCGGCGCCAGCCACCCCGAGCCGGCGGCCACCGTCACCCTGGGCGCGGGAGTCCTGGCCCTGGGGGCCGGGCGAGGCATGGGTACGCTGCTGGTCCTGGCCGCGGTCGGGTCCGGCCAGCTGGCGGTGGGCTGGAGCAATGACTATCTCGACCGCGACCTCGACCGCACCGTGGGCCGCCGTGACAAGCCGGTCGCGGCAGGTCGAGTGTCCGCGCGGGCGGTCGGCCTGGCCACACTCGTGGCTCTGGTCGCCTGCGTGCCGCTCTCCCTGGCCTCCGGGGTCGCCTCCGGCCTCGTCCACCTGGCCGCAGTGGCATGCACGCTGGCCTACAACGCAGGTCTTAAGGCCCGTCCTATCAGCGTCCTGCCATATGCGGTGGCGTTCGGGCTCCTCCCCGCCGTCGTCACGCTCGGCCTGCCGGCGCCACGCTGGCCGCCCGCCTGGATGCTCGCCGCGGGCGCGCTGATCGGCAGCGGTGCCCACTTCACGCAGGTGCTCCCCGACATCGCATCGGACCGAGCGCTGGGACTCCGGGGCCTGCCTCAACTTCTCGGGGAGCGCGCCGCGACGGCCGTCGGGGCGCTACTGCTTGCGGCCGCCACAGTGGTGGTCACCTTCGGTCCGGGCCGACCCGGCGCCCTCCAGCTCCTGGGCCTGGCCGTCGCCGCCACCCTCACACTCGCCATCCTGATTGCCGCGGCCCGGGGACGGACGCGAGCCGCGTTCCGCCTCACGCTGGGGGTGGCCGCCGTCGCGCTCTTGAGCTTTCTCGCCGGCGGCCGCAGCCTCTGAGGCCACGGGCCGTCCGCCAGTCGGTGGGCGGTTCGGGGGCTAGCGGCCCGGTGGGTAGATGAAGCCGATCAGGGGAACGCCGCCCGGCCTGATGCTCCGGGTGTCGACCTGGTCCCAGCCCTTGTAGTTCATCTCTGAAACCGTCCAGGACCCGTCACCGTTCACCGATTCGACGTAAGCGACATGACCAAAACCGCTCTCGTTCGTGACCATGATCGCCCCCGACCTGGGACTCTGACCGGTCGGCCAGCCATAGGCCTGAGCCTGTCCGTACCACACACGAGCGTCGCCCAGCCAGGGGAGGTAGGGCACACGGTTGAAGACGTACCAGGTGCAGTACCCGAAGGCGAAGCGGTTGCCGACGGCCGCCGTCACCGGAGCGCCGCCAGACGCCACGGTGAAGCCAGGAGCGCCGCGCGACGACGGGGAGCTCAGGGACGGAAGGCGCAGCGCGGGGGTCGCCTTTTCGAACTGCGGACCCTTCCCGCCAGGGATCACGAGCTGCGTGCCGGTGGGGAGCGCCGAGTCACCCGAGGTCCGGAGGTAGTTGAAGTCGAGGATCGTCTGGCCGTCGACGTGGTAGGCGCTGGCCAGGGAGCTGGCCGAGTCCCCGTCCCGGGTGGTCACGGCCACTCCGTCGACCGGCGGGATCACGATCTTGTCCCCGGAACTGACGTCCTTGTCGGCGTTCTTCAGGGCCGAGAAATTCGACCACCTGATGGCGTCGACGGAGACCCTGTACCGGCCGGCTATGTCTTTCAGGCTCTCGCCCTGCTTCACCTGGTAGGTCACCGCGCTGTGCGACTGCGGTACGTCGGTGGGAATGGCCACGGGCTTGACGATCGTGCTGAGGCGGCCCAGCTGAACCGTGCCTACCTCCCCGCCCTCACCCATGACGAGGCCCTGTGCGTTGACGGCTCCCAGCCGCAAGTTCAGGTCCACGTTTCGGTTCACCGATGCATAGCCGCTGACGGCAAGCACCAGCAGCAGCACAGCGGCATGCGTTATATAGCGACCTAAGGCCAAGAAGCTACCCCCCTTTGTGTCCGCCAACAGATGGCGGCCAAACAAAGTCCCGGAGAGGCTAGCAGCCGCCCGAACCGGATGTCAACGCGGGCGGGGCCCGTCGCCGGCCCGTCGCCGATCACGCATAGGGTGGATCCAGTGAGCGAGGAATACGACCTGGTCGTCATCGGGGCCGGTTCAGCGGGGCTGCCCGCTGCCGGCCTGGCCCACGAGCTGGGAGCCCGCGTCGTCCTGGTCGAGGCGGCGCGGGTCGGCGGCGACTGCACCTGGACCGGCTGCGTGCCGAGCAAGGCCCTGCTGCAAGCCGCCCGAGTCGCCAATCTGACCAGGACGGCCGACCGCTACGGGATCCCGGCCCGGGAACCCGTCGTCGACCTCGCCGCGGTGATGTCGGAGGTGAAGGCGGCGGTCGCCCGCGTGTACGAGTCCGAATCGGTCGAGCGCCTTCGCGCGGCCGGGCTGGAGGTCGTCCTCGGCCCCGCCCGGTTCCTCGACCCGCACACCGTCGAGGCCGGCGGCCGCCGGCTTCGCGGGCGGCGCTTTTTGATCTGCACGGGGGCCGAGCCCGAGATTCCCGCGGTCGAGGGCCTGGAGGAGACGCCCCATCTCACCTACCTGGACATCTACGACCTGTCCAGCCTGCCTGGGCGGCTGGCCGTGCTCGGAAGCGGTCCGGTCGGCTGCGAGCTGGCACAGGCCTTCTGCCGGCTGGGATCGAAGGTGACGCTGCTGGAGACCGCGGACCGGATGCTGCCGATCGCGCCACCAGAGGTCGGCGACATCCTGGTCGAAGCCTTCGAGGAGGAGGGAATGGAGGTCCAGACCGCGGTCGAGGTGCGCGCGGTCCGCCGGGCCGCAGACGGTGTCGTACTCAGCACCACGGCGGGCGAACTGGCCGCCGACCGGCTTCTGGTCGCCGGCGGCCGCCGGCCGCGGACCGCCGGCCTGGACCTCGACCTGGCCGGCGTCCGGCTGGCCGGCGGAGCGATCGAGGTGGACGGCAACCTGCGTACCAGCCAGCCCCACATCTACGCCGCGGGCGACGTCACGGGCTCTTTCCAGTTCACCCACTACGCGGGCTGGCAGGGCTTCCAGGCCGCCCGCAACGCGCTGCTGCCGGGAAGTTCCGGCGGTCTGCGGGAGACGGTGCCCTGGGCCGTGTTCACCGATCCCGAGGTCGCCCAGGTGGGCAGCCAGACCGGGGAGCTCCACGAATGGCCGCTGGCGCGCCACGACCGCGCGCAGGCGGCCGGCCTCCGGCGCGGCCTCGTCCGCGTCTACAGCGACCAGCAGGGCCACGTGACCGGCGCCGTGATCTGCCTGGAGGCGGCGGCCGAGCTGATCAACGAGCTCGCCGTCGCGATCGAGGCCCGGCTCAAGCTGAAGGACCTGGCCTCGGTGATCCACATCTATCCGAGCTTCGGTTTCCCACTGCAGCAGCTCGCCGCGGAGGCGACCGTTCGTGACTCGCTGGGCGGCCTGCGTGGACGCTTGCTGAAGACCCTGGTCCGCTGAAGCGATCTCGAGAGCGGTTTTCGTCCCGTATCCCTATAGAGTCGGCCTCATGCGCTGGCTCGGCCTGCTTCTCGCCGCGGCCGCAC
>JALYYF010000453.1 GCA_030946725.1 Candidatus Dormiibacterota bacterium | reverse complement strand
TGCGATGAGGCCGCTGCACCTGGCGCTGATCTGGCACATGCATCAGCCGTACTACAAGGACGACCCGACGGGGACCTATCTGCTGCCCTGGGTGCGGCTGCGGTCGAGCAAGGACTATCTGAAGATGGCGGTCCTGCTGGAGGCCTACCCCCGGCTGCGGCAGACCTTCAACCTGGTTCCCTCGCTGCTGACCCAGATCGACGACTACGCAAATGGCTCACCCAAGGAGCTCTTTGGGGACCTGAGCCGCAAGCCGGCGGATGAGCTGACCCCCGAGGAACGTTCCTTTCTGCTCAGGTGGATGCGGGAGCCGGCCAGGTTCCTGCGGGTGCAGGCCTCGCCGCGCTACGTCGAGCTGGCGGTTCGCAGCGAGGCCGATGGCTTCACCGTCCAGGACCTGCGCGACCTCCAGGTCTGGTACAACCTCGCCTGGTGTGACCCCGCCTGGGGCGAGCACGACACGGCGCTGTCGGCTCTGAAGGCGAAGGACCGCCACTTCACCGAAGACGACAAGAAGGCGCTCTTCGCCGCGCAGCTGGATGCCGTGCGGCGCGTGATCCCGACCTACTCGGAGCTGGCGCGGCGGGGACAGGTCGAGCTGACCTTCTCGCCGACCTACCACCCCATACTGCCCCTGCTCTGCGGGCTCGAGACAGCCCGGGAGGCGCTGCCCGGCATCGAGCTGCCGGCTCGCGGCTTCCGTCACCCCGAAGACGGTGCCCGCCAGCTCGAGCTTGGACGGGCCGAGTTCCAGCGCCTCACCGGCGTGCGCCCCCGAGGCCTCTGGCCGCCGGAGATGGCGGTTGCCGAGGACATGGTGAGGCTGGCGATCGAAGCCGGAGTGGACTGGTTCGTGGGCGACGAGGACGTCCTCAGCCGGTCGCTGGACAGCCCGCTGACCAGACACGACCACGGGCGTCCCGACCGTCCCGAGCTGCTCTACGAGCCGTGGGTCCTGGAACGTGGTTCGGCGTCGGTGGCGGCGGTCTTTCGCGACAACGTGCTCAGCAACCGCATCGGATTCGAGTACCAGCGCATGCCGGCTCGCGACGCGGTCAGGGACTTCATGTCCAGCCTGCGCCAGATCCGCGACCAGCAGGGTGACGAGCGCGACTTCCTGGTCGCCGTCGCCCTCGACGGCGAGAACCCCTGGGACTTCTACCCACGCGAGGGCCACGACTTTCTGAATCTCCTCTACGAGGAGCTGCAGGGGGCCCACGACATCGTCTGCACGACTGTGTCGGACTTCCTCGACAGCCATCCCCACCGCCGGCACCTGCCCAGGCTGCACGCGGGCAGCTGGATCGGGGCAAGCTTCGACACCTGGGTCGGAGACCCTGAGCACAGCCTGGCCTGGAGCCTGCTCGCCGAGACCCGGGACTGGCTGGTGGGGTTCCAGGCCGAGAACCCGGAGCATCCCGCCCTGGAGGAGGCCTGGCGCGAGATCAACATCTGCGAGGGCTCGGACTGGTTCTGGTGGTTCAGCCGCAAGCACGACTCCGGCATGGACGCCATCTGGGACGAGCAGTTCCGCATGCACCTCCGCAACGTCTACAAGCTCGTGGGGGCAAAGTGCCCCAGCGAGCTCTTCCATCCCGTCATGGAACGCCGAGCGCTGGAGGAGCGGCATCTCCCGCAGGCCCCGATCACGCCCGACGGACCCGACGATCCCATCTGGGAAAAGGCCGGCCGCTACGAGGTGGGGACCGGTTTCGGCGCCCTCCACAGGCCGGCGGAGCTGGTCGAGAAGGTGCTCTACGGAGGCGACGCCAAGCGACTGCACGTGCGCATCGACAGCCAGCTCAGCCCTGAGGAGCTGGCCTCCACCCGGACCGAATTCTGGATCTACGTGTCAGGCGGGGCCGGCGGCGGCGCCGTCGGCGAGCCGCTGGAATCGCCGCTGCGGCCGCCGGTAAGCGCCGAGCTTGGGTTCGAGCCACGGGCTGTGATCCGCCTCGCCGGCGGAGAGGTGACGCTGGGGCGACTGGACGGCAGCAGCGCGACGGCGGTCCCCACGCTCCGGGAGCGGTCATCCCATCCCCTCAGCTTCTCGATTCCGTTCGCAGCCCTGGAGAAGGCTCCCGGTGAGCCGATGCAGCTGGCCCTGGTCGTGACCAGGAACGGGCGCGACGTCGAGCACGTGCCGCCGATAGGCGCGCTCAGCCTGCGGGTGCCACGAGGCGCCGGTGGTGCCGAAACCGGTGACTCGGGACCGCTGCGCGTGCTGATCGCCGCCGCCGAGGTCGCGCCCTTCGCCAAGGCAGGCGGGGTTGCGGACGTCACCGCCGCCCTGGCCAAGGAGCTCCGACGCCAGGGACAGGACGTCCGGCTGGTTCTCCCACGCTACCGGCAGGTGTCGGCGGAGCGTCATGGCCTGCGTACCGCGGTGGCGGGCCTCGGCGTCCGGCTGGGCGGCGAGACCCTCGAGTGCTCGATCCTGGAGGGCCGGCTCGGCGACGTCCCCGTCTACTTCGTGGACTGCCCGAGCCTCTACGACAGGGATGGAATGTATGGCTACGAGGATGACGACGCGCGCTTCGTCTATTTCTCGCGCGCGGTCATCGAAATGCTTCGACCGCTCGAGTTCGTGCCTGACGTCATCCACGTCCACGACTGGCACACGGCGCTGGTTCCGAACCTCCTTGAGCGGCTCTACGCGTCCGACCCAGCGCTTTCCCGGGTGGCCACGGTTCTCACGCTGCACAACCTGGCATTCCAGGGTGTCTTCGGGCCGCGGAGCCTGGGGCTGGCCGAGCTGGACCGCTGGGGCCTGATCCGGGTGGGCATCCCACACCTGGACGATGTCGTCAGCTTCCTCGGTCGAGGCGTCTACTACGCCGACGTGGTCAATACGGTGAGCGAGCGCTACGCCGACGAGATCCAGACGGCCGAGTACGGGGAGGGGCTCGACCAGCTCCTGCGTGGCGAGGCGCACAAGCTCTACGGGGTGGTCAACGGCATCGACCTCGAGGTCTTCGACCCCGCCGTCGACCCGGCCCTCCGCCACCACTATTCGGCTGCAGATCCAGGGCCCAAGGGCCTGAACAAGGCGGCGCTCCGCTCCGAGCTGGGCCTGGCCGATTCCAGGGCGCCGCTGATCGCCCTGATCTCGCGGTTCTACGAGCAGAAGGGGCTGGAGCTGGTACAGCAGGTGCTGCCGGCGCTGAGCCAGATGGACGTGCAGCTCGCGGTGGTGGGGGCGGGGGACCGACGCTACGAGGACATGTTCCGGCAGGCGGCCGCCCGGCATCCGGGGCAGTTCGCCGCCCACTTCGGCTTCGAACCAGGTGTGGCCCAGCGTCTCTACGCGGGGGCGGACATGCTGCTCATGCCCTCGCGCTTCGAGCCCTGCGGCCTGGGCCAGCTGATCGCGCTGCGGTACGGGACCATCCCCATCGTCCGGGCGACGGGAGGGCTGGCGGATACCATCAGCGATTTCGACCCGGTCACCGACAGCGGCTACGGATTCACGTTCCAGGGCTTCGATCCATGGCAGCTCTTCGGCGCCATCGTCCGCGCGGTCGAGACCTACAAGCACGCCGGAGCCTGGACGCGGCTGGTGCGCCGTGCCATGCGTCAGGACGTCTCCTGGGGCCGCTCCGCGCTCCTCTACACCGAGCTGTACCGGACCGCGGTGGCCGCTCGCCGGGACCGCAGCGGCTCCACGGCCGTGGACCTCCAGCCGGTCTAGTCGAGTCGTCCTCCCCCCGCGGCCAGGGGAGGTAGGTGGGGCCCCCCTCCCCGGCCTGCGGCCGGTACTCCCCCGACTAGCGGGGGAGAGACTCGAGAATCCTTAGAGGGCGGCGGCGGCGGGGATGACCTCGCGGCCCATGATCTCCAGCGGGGTTATCCGCGACACGTCGTTCACGCTGCCGATCACGGTCTGGACTCCCATGCCGGCCAGCCATCGGAGCTGGCCCAGGACCTTCCCCGTCTTCTCGCCCCGCTCTCCGACGTCGAAGCTGAACATGCAGGTCTTCTCGATCTCGTCGTAGTCGCGCCCTTCCGCCTCGCAGTGGGCCTTCAGGACCTCGAGCTTGTGCGGCAGCTGGGGTGTGGGGAAGAGGTTGCAGGCCTGGGCATACCGGGCCACCAGCCGCAGCGTCTTTCGCTCCCCGCTGCCTCCGATCAGGATCGGCGGGTGCGGCCGGCTCAAGGCCTGGGGCGAGTTCAGGGGGCGGTCCAGCTGATAGTGCCTCCCCGAGTAGGGGGCTTCGTCGCCCATCCACATCTGCA
>JALYYF010000443.1 GCA_030946725.1 Candidatus Dormiibacterota bacterium | reverse complement strand
GGGCGGGCATGATCCCGGTCTCGTCGGCGAAGGTCTGAGCCAGGAACTCAGGTGAATAGAGTCCGATCTGCGCCGCCTTGCGGACGACCTCCCACGGGAACTCCTCCGCCTCGTCGTAGTGCGGTGCGACGGGCCTGACCTCGCGCACCGCGAAGTCGTGGACCCAGTCGCGAATCTCCCGCTGGTCCCCGGTCAGCTCAAAGGACACCATGGCGCTCGGCAACTCCTGCTGGTTTCATTTGGTACTGGTACGTACCGTTACCAGTACTGTACAGCCTCGGAAGCCAAACTGTTGGGGCCGAGAATCTCGGCCCGCAGCGACAGCGCCGACTCGCCGCCAGGCGCTTGCGCGATTGGCGTCGAGCAAACCGGACGCCGGACGCGACCGTTCCTTCGCGGTCGTCCGGCTCAGCCGGCCAACGAGTGGTCGAGCTGCCGGGTGAGCCCGTATACGACCTCCAGCGAGGGCGTCGGAACCCCCAGCCGGCCCCCCAGCTCCACCACCGACCCCAGTAAAGCGTCGACTTCGAGAGGCCGGCCGGCCTCGACGTCCTGGAGCATCGAGGTCCTGTGGTCCGGGACCTGGCCGGCGCCCTGCAACCGGCGCTCCACGCTGACTCCCAGCCGGACGCCGCCCGCCTCGGCCACCGCCGCGACCTCCTGCATGAGGTCACTGAGCAGGCGGCGAGTCAGGGGGTCGGCGAGCAGCTGCCCGAGCGTGGCCCTGGTCAGCGCGCTGACCGGGTTGAAGGTGGCGTTGCCGAGCAGCTTGACCCAGATCTCGTGCTCCATGCGGGCCTGGACGGGCGCCTTGAGACCGGCCCCAGTCAGCGCCTTCGCCAGGTCGAGTACGCGGGGCGTCCGGCTCCCATCCGGCTCGGCGAGCGAGAAGCGGTTGCCCTCCACGTGGCGGATCACGCCCGGCTCGACCACCTCGGCGGCCGGGTAGGCGATGCAGCCTATGACGCGGCCGAGGTCGACGTGAGCCGCGACGGCGCCGCCCGGGTCGACCGACTCCAGGCGCCGGCCGGAGGCGGCCAGGTACCACCAGGGGAGCCCGTTCTGGGTGAAGACCAGTGTGGCGGTGCCGCCCAGCGACGGGGCCAAGGCGGGCAGGCTGTGCGCCTTGACGGTAACGAACGTGAAGTCCGCCGCCAGCGCCTCCGCAGGGTCGTCGGTACAGGGCGGCCGGCAGACGAAGCTCGACCCGTCCGGCCGGATCACCTTCAGGCCGCGTGAGCGCATGGCTTCCAGGTGGGCGCCCCTGGCGACCAGGGTGACGTCCATGCCCGCCTGCGCCAGCTGGGCCCCGAGCAGGCCCCCGATGGCGCCCGCCCCGATCACCGCGAACCTCAACTGGACTGGAACGAGCCGGCCACGCTGCGCCGCTGTATCTTGCCGGTCGCCGTCTTCGGAATCTCGTCGACGACGTGAATTCGTCGCGGCACTTTGAAGTCGGCCAACCTCTGCCGGCAGAAGGCGATGAGCTCCTTCTCCCCCACCTCCTGCCGGAGCACGACGGCGACGGCGACCTCCTCTCCCCAGGTCTGGTGCGGGATCCCGAAGGCGACCGCCTCGGCCACCGCGGGGTGCTGCAGCAGCACGTCGTCGATCTCGCGGGGCGCGATCTTCTCGCCGCCCCGGTTGATCAGCTCCTTGATCCTCCCGACCAGGGTCAGATAGCCGTCCTGGTCGAGCACGCCCTGGTCGCCTGTCCTGAACCAGCCCCCGGCGAAGGCCTCGGCGTTGGCCTGTGGATTCGCCTCGTAGCCATCCATGACGTTCGGGCCGCGGACGGCGACCTCGCCGGTTACGCCGCTCGGCAGCTCCTTGCCCTCGTCGTCCAGGACGGCCATGTCCACGCCGGTCGGGAGGCCCACCGAGCCTGGCACCCGCTTCCCGGGAGGCAGCGGGCTGGACGCCATCTGGTGGGCTGCCTCGGTCATTCCGTAGGCGTCCAGCACGGGCGTTGCCAGGTGCTCCTCCAGCTTTCGGGCCAGTTCTGGCGACAGCGCAGAGCTGCACGAGCGCACGAACCTCAGCGAACGCTCTCCGGCGGCGGCGGAGTCTCGATCCCGCCCTCGGCCGAGGACCAATTGGTGGATGGTGGGCACCGCGGAGTACCAGGTCACGGCATGGTCGTCGATCAGCGACCAGAACTCGAAGGGGTTGAAGCGGGGAGGAACCACCACCGTTCCGCCAGAGGCCAGCGTGGAGAGCGCCGAGGCGAGGAGTCCGTGGACGTGGAAGAGCGGCATCAGGCAGAGCGAGACGTCTGCGGGGCCCAGCTGGTAGGTCTCGATGATGTTGCCGATCGAGGCGATCAGGTTGCGGTGCCGGAGCGGAACGAGCTTGGGCCGGCTCGTGGTCCCGCTCGTGTGCAGCACCAGCGCCACCTGGTCCGGCTCGGGCCGCGGCGGGTCGCCGAGCTCCGCGGGCGCTCCTGTCGAAGGCTCGAGCACGAGGCGTCCATAGACGTCGAAGGCGGCCTCGAGGACCGGCATGTCGCCGGAGGCCGACCGCGCCGCGGTGGCCGCGCCCACGCGCGGGACGACGAGCGCCCGTGCCCTGGTGTCGGCAAGGTAGAAGCGGAACTCATCCTCGCGGTAGGCCGGGTTGAGCGGCGCCGCGGCGCCGGCCCAGGCGGCGGCCAGGAACATGACCAGGCCCTCGGCCGAGTTCGGCAGGACCAGCGCGACACGATCCTCGCGGCCGATCCCGATTCCCGCCAACACCCGGGCCGCGGCCACCACCTCACGGGACAGGTCGGCATAGGTGAGGCGCAGGCCACCCGCCCCCGGGACCACGACGGCCGGCTGCTGAGGGTCCCCACGCTCCAGCAGCGGGCTCAGGCCGCCGCCGGCCAAGGGGTCAGGCACCACCAGCTCCGGCGCCGGAGTCGCCGGTTCCAGGGCCGTTCGCCCGCACTGGCCGCCGCGGCCAGAGCCGGAAAGCGGCGAAGAGGAGGAACAGGCCGAACAGCCTGGCCAGAACGCCGGGATTGATCGCCTGCGCCAGCAGGCCGAACACCACGGCGAGCAGAGCCCCCACCCCTCCCATCAGCAGCGCCTGCCGCCAGGCCAGGTTTCCCTCTTGGAGATGCGTGGCCGCTCCCACGACGGAGGTCGGCAGGATGGCGGCCAGCGAGGTTCCCTGGGCCAGGTGCTGGCCGAACCCGAAGCCGAGGACCATGATCGGCACCAGGAGGACGCCGCCGCCGATTCCTATCAGGCCGCTCAGGACGCCGACCAGGAGGCCGCAGAGGACGGCGATGGCGTCGCTGATCAAGGGCTCACTATCTCCTTGAGACCGACCGCCGCCAGCACCACCGCGACCACACGGCCCAGCCAGACCTCGGGGACGTGGGATGCCAGGCGAGCGCCGACATACGCTCCGAGGACTCCTCCAACGACCAGCAGCACGGCGAACCGGAAATCCACCTGCGGGCCGCCGCGGCCGGCGAAGTAGTAGACGAAGACCCCGGCGATGGAGATCGGGATGATCGCCGCCAGCGAGTTGGCGTTCGCCTTCAGCTGCGGCGTCTTGGCCAGCATCACCTGCAGGGGCACCATCAGGAAGCCGCCTCCGACCCCGAGCAGCCCGCTCATCGCCCCGGCGATGGCGCCGATGGCCAGATGGATCCCGGGGCTGCGGGCGGCTATGGCTCGCTCTCGATCACCTGGGCCAGCTCACGCAGGAAGGACTCGACGTCGGTCACCAGGCCGATCGACTGCCAGGAGCCACGATCGGCGAGCTTGGTCACGACGGCCGGGTTCATGTCCACACACACGGTGCGCACGTTCGCAGGCAGCATGTTGCCGGTCGCGATCGAGTGCAGCATGGTCGACAGCATCAGGGCCAGCCTCACGCCGGGCACGGCCTGCCGCATCCGCTTCTGCGCCTCGCCCATGTCCGTGATGACGTCCGGGAGCGGGCCGTCGTCGCGGACGCTCCCGGCCAGCACGATCTCCAC
Source organism: Candidatus Dormiibacterota bacterium (assembly GCA_030946725.1). Classification (GTDB taxonomy): domain Bacteria; phylum Chloroflexota; class Dormibacteria; order Dormibacterales; family Dormibacteraceae; genus Nephthysia. The sequence continues at coordinate 1,979 of JALYYF010000443.1, read as the reverse complement.
GCCATGGTCGATCGCCGTCTTCATAACTCCGCTGTCCAGCTCGCCCGATTCGACCATCGCTCGCAGCGAGCCGGCGGCACGAACCCGGTTGATCGCGCGCATGTGGTGCTCGTGCCCGTGCTCGATGGGCAGCCCGCTCTCCAGGTTGATGCCCAGCGCGGTGCCGAAGAGCGCGGCTTCCACGTCATGGACGGCCAGCGCGTTGCCCGCGAAGAGCACCTGGACGTAGCCGAGCTCGATCAGGCGCGAGAGGTACCGACCGGCGCCGGTGTGGACGACGGCCGGGCCCGACACGACGAGGATCTTGCCGCCCTCCGCCCTGGCCGCCTTCATCTCGGCCGCGATCTTGCCGATCAGCAGTTTCTTGGGCTTTTCGGCCGAGACCTCGCTCGCCATGAAGCTGAAGATCTCGGTCTGACGCGAACGCTCCAGCGGCGCCACCTGGACGCCTGAATGCCCGATCACGATCTCCAGCGCCGGCTCTGCCTCGTAGAAGGGAATGCACCAGGCACGGTGCGCCTCGCGGTCGACGGCGATCGCACAGTCCATCTCCTGCTTCTCGACCGCGACCCAGCCTCCGTCGATCAGCACCCGCGTGGGCATGTTGCTGGTCGAATAGAAGCCCTCGGGATAGACGCCGGCCTGAGTCACCGGCGCGGTGCTGACGGGCTCCTCGCTGGGGACCCTGGCCCCCAGCTCCCGAGCGTGGCGGACGATCTCGTCCAGAGTCTCCGGCTCCGGCGCCGTCACCTCGATGCGGCAGAAGGAGGCGTCGGTCTTGCGGTGGCCGACCTTGAGCTCCTCTATGTCGAAGGCGCCCCCCAGGTCCATGATCAGGTCCAGCAGCTGGGGCAGCATCAGGGAGTCGATGATGTGGCCTTCCAGGATCAGCAGGGCCGCCAGGCGCTGGCTCATACGGTCGCCAGCACCGAGTTGATCGCCGACTTGAGCTCCGCCGCCTGCTGCCCCGGATCGTCCGCGTAGAGGACGCTGCGGCTGACCGAGATCAGGCAGGAGGTCTCGTCGCCGTTCCAGGCCGCTCGGACCGCGGCTTCGAGGTCGCCGCCCTGCGATCCCACACCCGGTACCAGGAAGGGCAGCCGGCTGGCGGCGCGCACCTCGGCCAGCTGCTCCGGCGCGGTGGCACCCACCACCAGGCCCACGTTGCCCGCAGCGGCGACCCTCTCCGCGAGTCTCGCCACCTGGAGGTAGAGCGGGCGGCCTCCCGTCTCCAGGTGCTGGAGGTCCGCGGCGCCCGGGTTCGAGGTGCGGCAGAGCACGTAGACCCCGCGGTCGGAGTAGCGCGTGAGCTCCTGGAGCGCGTCGGCGCCCAGGTAGGGGCTGGCCGTGACGGCGTCCGCGCCCAGCACTTCGAAGGCGGAGCGGGCGTAGGCGCGCATCGTGCTGCCGATGTCTCCGCGCTTGGCGTCGAGCAGGACGGGCAGGTCGGCGGGGATCCCCCCGCGCAACTCGCTCAGGGCCTGCCAGCCGTCGGGGCCGTACTGCTCCCAGAAGGCTGCGTTGGGCTTGAAGCAGCAGACGTGCTCGGCCGTTCGGTTGACGATGTCCAGGCAGTGGCGCAAGGCACCGGCGGCACCTCCAGGGATCCGCTCCGGGTCGGGATCGAGGCCCACGCAGAGGAGTGAGCGGTTGCGGACGGCCGCGGCGCGGAGCCGTGCGAAGTAGCCCTCAGGCACGGCCTGCCATCCGCTCGAACTGCCCGACCGCGACCTCGGCCGCCGGCACCGAGAGGACGTTCTCCCGCGCGAACTCTTCGGCACCGGGCCAGCCCCCGCGCCGGATGCGCTCCGCGGCCTCCTCCCTGTCGTAGTTCGTTCGCCGGAGGTCGACGTCCGGACCCAGCATCGCCCAGTGGGCGCCCGGCTCGCCGTAGGGCATGCCCACGCTGCCGGCGTTGACGATCCGGCCCGCGGTGCCCGAGCGGTCGAACTGCATATGGGTGTGACCGATCACGGCCA
>JALYYF010000078.1 GCA_030946725.1 Candidatus Dormiibacterota bacterium | reverse complement strand
ACGGCGACGACATCGTCGCGGTCGCCCGCTATGCCCGGCTGCCCGGCTCCGAGTCGGCCGACATCGCCGTCGTGGTGGCCGACGACTGGCAGCGGGACGGCCTCGGCCACCTGCTTCTCGAGCGCCTCGCCGGGCTCGCGATGGGACGCGGCATACGGCACTTCCAGGCCACGGTGCTGGGCGACAACGCACCCGCTATGCAGCTGGTCCGCAGCCTCTTCCCCGCCTCCCGCGCCCGCTGGGCGACGGGCGTCGCCGAGTTCGAGATACCCCTCAGCGTGGCCGGTTCATCATCGCCGTAGCGGCCCGCTCGAAGTACTCCACGAAGGCCGCCCGCACAAGCCTGGGAAGTTCGAGCGAGTCGATCGCCGCCAGCATGTGGCCCATCCACGCATCTCGCTCGGCCCGCCCGATGGAAAAGGGCGCGTGGCGGAGGCGGAGGCGCGGGTGCCCCCGCTGCTCGTCGTACCACGTGGGCCCTCCCCAGTACTGGACAAGGAAGAGCCGGAGGTGCTCGGCCGCGCGCGCCAGTTCCTCGTCGTCCTCCGGGTACAGGGGCCGCAGCACGGGGTCGGCCGCTACGCCCGCATAGAAACGGTCGACGAGACGCGTGAACGTCTCCTCCCCACCCGCCGCCTCGTACATCGTCAGCGTGCGCCCCGTCACCCGGCCGTCACCGCCTCCTCGCCCAGGTAGGCGGATGCCTGCAGGTTGAAGAGTGCCGCATACCGGCCGCCCAGCCGCATCAGCTCCTCGTGAGTGCCCTCCTCGACCAGCCGGCCGCCCTCCAGGAACAGGATCCGGTCGGCCTGCCTCACGGTCGAGAATCGGTGGGAGATGTAGACCGCCGTGCGATCCCTGCTCAGCTCCCGCAGTCGCTCGAACAGCTCGTACTCGGCCTGCGCGTCGAGCGCGGATGTCGGCTCGTCGAGCACCAGGATCGGTGCCCGGCGCATGAACGCCCGGCTCAGGGCGATCTTCTGCCACTCCCCGCCCGAGAGGTTGGCACCCTGGTCGAACCACTTGCCGAGAGGCGTCTCGTAGCCGGCGGGGAGCTTCTCCACGAGCTCGTCGGCGCCACCGCGCTGGGCGGCGACCTCGACGGCGAGCCGGTTCTCCAGGTCGGGAAGGTCGCCGAGACCGATGTTCTCTGAAGCGGTCGCCTGATAGGTGACGTAGTCCTGGAACATGGCCGCGATGTTGCCGCGGAGCTCGTCCGGGTCCAGGTCGCGGATGTCAATCCCGTCGATCAGGATGCGCCCCCCGGTGGGGTCGTACAGCCGGCAGAGCAGCTTGATCAAGGTCGACTTGCCCGCCCCGTTCCGCCCGACCACCGCCAGTGTCTGGCCGGGCGGTATCCGGAAGCTGACGTTCTCCAGCGCCTGGGCTCCGGAGCCCGGATAGCTGAAGGAGACGTTCTCGAAGACCACCTCGCCCCGGACCGGCCGTGGCAGCGGCCGCGGATTCTCGGGCGCCTGCACGCCGGTCGGCGTGGCGAGCAGGTCGTACAGGTTGCTCAGGTAGAGGTTGTGCTCGTACATCGACGAGAAGCCGCCGAGCAGCCCCTGAATCGAGCTCTGCACGGAGGAGGCGGCAGAGGTGTAGAGGGTGAGGTCGCCGATGGTCAGCCTGCCGGCCACCGCCTGAAGAGCCACGTAGAGATAGGTGACCGACCCGGCCAGCGTGGTGAGCAGTCCCCAGAGGCTGCCCAGCAGGTAGCGGGTCGTGACGAGGCGGCGCTGCCGGTCGTAGTAGGTGTTGGCGAGGAGGCGGAAGCGGCGGATGAAGTAGTCACCCAGCCCGAACAGCTTCACCTCCTTGGCGAAGGTGTCGGTCGTGACCAGGGTGGTCAGGTACTGCATCCGCCGCCGCAGAGGCGAGGCCCAGCGCGCGACGTTGTAGCCGCGCCAGCCGTAGCGCGTGTCGTTGATGAAGGCCGGAATCGGCGAGACGAGGGCGACCAGCGCCAGAAGAGGGCTCAAGAAGAGCAGTAGCGCGATCATGCTGGCGAAGGTGATGGCCGTCTGGAGCAGGCCGAAGGTCGTCGAGATCATGGCCACCGGCCGGTTGGCGGCGTCCGTCTGAGCACGGCGAAGAAGGTCGTAGGACGCCGACTCCTCGAAGAAGGGCAGGTCCAGCCGGGCCGCGTGCTCCATGACCAGCAGCTGGATGGTCAAAGTCACGCGCTCCTGCATGAGCTGCTGCGTCACGTTGCGCAGGGTGCTCAGGCCCGAGCTGATGGCGTAGATCAGGAACTGGACCACGGCCAGGGCCACGATGGCGGCGGTTGGCGACATCCGCGGTGACTGGAAGGTGAATAAGGGCAGGGGCACGGTCAGCACCTCGGCCTGCGAGGGATGCGCGAAACCGGCCACGACGGCGTTGATCAGCAGCTTGGTGGTGTAGGCGGTGGCGGCGGGCACGAAGCCGGCGAAGATGGTCGCCACGGCCAGGCCGATGGTCAGCGCCGGGCTGGCCTCCCAGACCAGCCGGAGGACGCGGGGCAGCGCCGCCAGGGTGCCGGAGAGCGCCCGGCGGACGCTCTTCAACCGGTTCCGAAGACCTCGAGGCTGCTCGTCCTGAGGCTCCGGGATGTCGGCGGGGCCGGTCAGGCCGCTCTGTGGGCTGTCGCGACCGCCCTCCTTGCGCCAGAAGTGAAAATACGCCACTTAGCCAGGCCCAACCCCTCGGGCAGGGGCCCGAATTCCAGGGTGGCCGCCCGGCCACGTCCGCTTCATAGCTCCCCCCCGCTCCAGCCGCTGAGCTGGTCCGCCGTGCAAGACCGCGCCTCGCGGTCGTGCCGCCAGCGCCGAAAGCGAGCGCCGTGCCGGAGCCTCCCGTGATCGATGTGAGTCACCGCGACCTCGACCACGAGCTGAGGCGATAGCTCCGTCCAGCCCTCGAAGCTCTCGCTCTGCCAGCGGTGCAGGATCGGGTGCTGTGGGTTCGTCGCCAGCGGCGCCAGCCGGCCCACGGGCTCGGCCTCCCGCTCACGCAGCGGATATGTCGATCCGAAGGAGTAGAGAGTGCCATCCGCGGAGTACAGGCCGAGGACCAGCCTCGGCCGGAGCGCGCTGCCGATGTAGCCGCGAACGACCGCCTCCACCGTCCGCTCTCCCTTCACCTTCACCCAGGCGCGTTCGCCCGGACGGTAGCCGTCAGGTCCCCGCTTGGCGACCACGCCGTCGATGCCCGCTGCCATGTAGCCGAGCAGCCAGCGAGATGCCAGCTCGCGGTCGTCGGTCTGTGGCGTGATGTCGAGCAGCGGCCGCGCTCCGAGGCTGCCGACCAGCTGCTCCAGACGGCACCGGCGCTCGCTGAGCGGCAACGGAGTCAGGTCCTCTCCAACCAGGCGAAGAAGGTCGAAGGCGACGAAGGACACCGGGCGGTCGGCCGCCGCCTCCCGCGCCTTGCGATCCCTCATCGTCAACCGGTACTGGAGAGCACCGAAGTCCAGGCCGCCCTCGACGAAGGCCACGATCTCGCCATCCAGGACAGAGCCCGGCGGCAGAAGCGAGCCGAGCCCCAGCAGCTCGGGATAGTGCGGGCCGAGCTCGCGTCCCCGCCGGGAGAGCACTCGGGTTCCTTCGGAGAGGTTTGCCACCAGGGCCCGGAAGCCGTCCCACTTTGGCTCGTAGACCCACGTCGGACCGGCGGGCAGCTGGCGGCTCAATTTGCTCAGTTGTGGTTCGAGGTCGAAAGGCATCCGGGCTCTACCGGCGCCCTGGTCGAGGAGCCACCCGAGCCACCGGGGCCGCCTCGTAGCGCTGTCGCCAGGCGCGACACCCTTCGACGTAAGCGGGCAGCACCCGCTCTGCGAACTCCTTCGGCACCCAGTCGAGGGAAGAAGCCGTGCTGCTGGCGCCCCAGACAAACGTCCAGGCCGGCGGGGCGCCGGCAAGACTGAGCCGACGCAGGTCGTAGAGATCGCCCTCGAAAGCGGTCAGCGTGTCCCAATCCTCCCCCGCCAGGCCGCTCATCAAGAGGCCGGGAGCCGAACCAGGACCCGGCACCAGGCCGGGGTAGACGCGCCCCGGCAGCGCCGCCACGCGCCACCCCGGCGCGGTGGCCGGCGTCCGGCTGGGCACACGATCCACGAGCGCCAGCAGGACCTCGGGAAAGAGCAGGCTGCCGTAGACGAAAAGCCCACCGTCGCCCGCCGTGGGAGGCATGCGAAAAGGTTACGGCAGGCCACTTTGCGGTACGCCGACGAGCC
>JALYYF010000394.1 GCA_030946725.1 Candidatus Dormiibacterota bacterium | reverse complement strand
ACGTCGGCGGCCTCTTCGGGATCGTCGGTGACCTGGATCAGGGTCAGGTCGTCCTCCGAGACCATCCCGTGCTCGAGCGCGTTCGCCCGCAGCCAGCCCAGAAGGCCGCTCCAGTACTGGCTGCCGAAGAGCACGATCGGGAAGTGGTCGATCTTGCCGGTCTGTGCCAGGGTGACGGCCTCGAAGAGCTCGTCCAGGGTGCCGAATCCGCCGGGGAAGATGACGAAACCGCGCGCGTACTTGACGAACATCATCTTCCGGACGAAGAAGTGGCGGAACTCGATGCCGACTTCGACGTAGTCGTTGAGGGCCTGCTCGTTGGGCAGCTCGATGTTGCAGCCCACGGAGAGGCCGCCGGCCTCCAGGCAGCCCCGGTTGATGGCTTCCATCATGCCCGGGCCGCCGCCGGTGATCACCGCCACACCCCGCTTGGCCAGGGCCGCCCCCACCTGCATGCCGAGCCTGTACATGGGCTGGTCCGGTCGGGTGCGAGCCGAGCCGAAGCAGGTGACGGCGGTTCCGATCTCGGCCAGCGCGTCGAAGCCTTCCACGAACTCCGCGATGAAGCGCAGGACGCGCCAGGAATCCGTCTGGTGGTCCTGCGCGACTATCGACTGGGGCTGGAGCAGCGCCCTGTCGGCCGGTGGACGGCCCTTGGGGATCAGTGCCGCACCGGCTCGCCGACGTTCGTCCATGGGGCACCTAGCGTATCGCGGCTGAACCGGCGAGGCCCCCCCCCACCATCCGGCCGACCCGGACCGGGGGGAGCCAGGGCCCTGAGGTGCCTACTGAGGAGCCACCCCCGGAGGCCTGAGCGGCGTCACGTCGAGCTCGCCATGGTTGCAGGGCGCCAGGGTCCAACCCTGCACCGGGATGGCGAGGTGGTCGTATTCGTCGGGGGGCGTGACCAGCAGCTGGAAGGCCTGCGGACAGCCTGACTCTGCCGCCCTGGGGACGTCCGAATAGGCCACCTGGAAGGTGGCGGCGGTTGACGCGAGAGAGCCGGAACCGGCCGGGCGGACGAGGAAAGCCGACGGAGGTGGCTGGTTCGAGAAGAAGCCACCGTTGCGAACCACGCGCGTCTCCAGCGCCCCCCCGGCCGCGTCAAGCATCTGCATGCCGACGAAGCCGCGGGCCATGCAGGGCGCCGCTCCCGTGTTGGCCAGGCGGAAGGTCAGGAACATGGTGCCGGCCGCGCCCTGGGCACCCGCGAACCTCAGGGATAGCTGACGGGTGTGGCAGCGGTCACTTTGCGCCGTGACCGCGGGCGTGGCGCCGGCAGCCGGGGTCGGCTCGGCGGTCGGGGCAGGCTGGACGGACTGCGTCGGCGAGGCCGAGATGGGTGCTCCCCCGCCCCCCTGTCCGGCTGACTGCCCGCCGCAGGCGGCCGCCGACAGCAGGACCAGCACGGCGCTCAACGCTTGCTTCGTCATCTTTCCGAGAACAGCCTCTACACCGATCAAACGACTGAGCGTAGACCGCGGTGATGGTGTGGGCTTGTGCCAGGATCAGGAGATGAGGATCAGCCGGACGGATCTGCTCGGCACGGCCCTGATAGTCACCGGCGCCATCGCGCCCGGCGTGGTGGGCTCGATCACCTCGGACTTCCGGTCACGCTGGTACCGGCGGCTCCGAAAGCCGGCCTGGCAGCCGCCTGGCGCAGCCATCGGTGCGGTCTGGACCGTCCTCTACGCCGCCACCGCACTCTCCGGGTCCCTGCTCTGGCGGCGTCGAGAGGAGGGCAGTCGGGGAGCGGCCATCTGGGTGCTCTTCGCTCTGCAATCGGTGCTCAACGGCGCCTACACGCCGATCCTCACCCGGCGGCGCGACCTGCGGCTGGCCACGGTGGACAGCGCGCTGCTCTGCCTCACGGTGGCCACGATGGCCACGCTTGCCTGGCCGAGGCGCCGCCTGGCCGGCGCCCTGCTGGCGCCCTACGTGGCGTGGACGGTCTTCGCGACCTTCCTGTCCGCCACGATCGTGCGGCTCAACCGCTGAGGAATCGCTCCCTCTGGTGGAGGCGGCGGGAGTTGAACCCGCGTCCGAAGCAGCGTCCCCCGAGACTTCTACGAGCGTATCCAGGATTTTGATCTCGCCCATCGGGCTCCTCCTGACGGGATCCCTCTGGGCCAACCGCGGTTATCGTCCCGGTCCGGAGCCGCGGTGCCTCCGGACCGGCAAGCCGTCTTGTGTTACACCGCTATCTCGACGTGCCGGCGGCGTCGAGGGCGACGCCCGGGATCAAAGTCCCGGGACTCCTTAACCTTCGCTACTTACGCAGCGAGGGCGAAAGAGTTGGTGTTCTTGTTGGCGTTTTTAATGCCTGCGCTGTAACGCTCACGCCTTCGGCTCGCTATCTCGGAAACCACATGCCCCGTCGAGACCGGACGCCCCCACGAGAACGAGCTTCCGGAAGTGATTGTACCCGCCCTTGACGGATTTCAATCCCTGGTGCACCATCCTGAGTGAGCGCTAACTTATGAATCCGCCCAGGGCCGGCGTCCGCGCGCGCCTCACGGCCGAACAGCGCCGCCGGGCCATCCTGGGGGCCGCCAAGCGGGTCTTCGGACGGGCCGGCTACCACGAGGCCACGACCCGGGACATCGCCGCCGCTGCCAGCGTCTCGGAAGCGCTCTTGTACCAGCACTTTCCCGGGAAGCGTCAGCTCTTCGAGGAGCTGATTCGGGAGGCGGCGGCGGACCTGGAGCGCCGGCTCCTGGAGGCCCAGGAGTCGCCCAATCCGGGCATGGCGTCCTTCTTCGACTTCGTGGAGGCCGAGTCGGAGCTGTTCAGAGTCTTCTTCCGCCAGGCCCTCCAGGCAGACCCCGCCTTTCGCGGACTCTACCTGTCCACGGCCTTGAGTCTGGTCCAGCGGCCTGCGGGAGAACCGCCGCTGTCAGAGGCGGGCACCCATGCGCTGGCCGGGATGCTGAGCGAGCTCGCGCTCTGGTGGCTGGACGAAGCCACGGTCGGCAAGCAGGAGATCATCGAGCGCGCGGAGCGGATGGCTCGCGCCGTGTGCAGTGTGGAGGTTGAACAAGTTGGCGCTCACTCGTCCGCCTGAGAAGCTGGACCCCACCCTCGATCGGGTGGCCTCGGCCAGCCTGCTGCAGCTCGGCGACATCCGGATCGACGACGTGCTGCTCTTCATCGACCGGGGCCTTGAGAACATGCCCAGCTACCTCGACCTCTACAGGCGCTGGGAGAAGCAGCAGTGGGCGGTCTCGGACCTCGACTTCACCCCGGACCACGAGAGCTGGCAAACGCTGACGCAGCTGGAGAGGGACTCGACGCTCTGGGGACGCCGCCTATTCTTCACGGGAGAGGAGCGCGTCACCGCCACGCTGGCTCCCTTCGTGTGGGCAGCCCCCAGCCCAGACATAGAGCTGTTTCTGTCCACTCAGATGGTGGACGAGGCGCGCCACACGGTCTTCTTCGAGCGGTACTGGCGCGAGGTGGTGGGCACGGATGCGCCGGACCTGAGAGCGCTCCTGGAACAGGTTCGGCCGGAGGTCAACGAGGGTTATGACACGCTCTTCTATGAGCGCCTGCCCAGCGTGGCGCAGCGGATGGCCAGCAATCCTCGGGATGTCGACGCCTTCATCGAAGGGGTGACGATCTACCACATCGTGGTGGAGGCGACCCTGGCCCTGACCGGACAGCGCTTCGAGCTGGAGAGCATGCGCGAGCTCGGCCTGACGCACTTCGGCTTCTACCAGGGCTTCACCGCGGTGGCGCGGGACGAGTCGCGTCACGTCAACTTCGGAATCAAGGTGCTCCAGGAAGCGGTGCGTGAAGACGCCGAGCGCTTCGCCCCCCTTATCCAGCGGACGCTGGTCGAGTGCCTCCCCCTGATCTCGGGGACCCTCGAACCCCCCGACCAGCGCTACTACACCGAGTTCGACCGCAGCCAGGACGAACTGCTGCAGTACGCGATGACCTCGCTGAACAAGCGCCTCCACGCGATCGGCATAAACCT
>JALYYF010000379.1 GCA_030946725.1 Candidatus Dormiibacterota bacterium | reverse complement strand
TCGTGTCGCCGGGCTCGAAGGTTTCGAAGCCCTCCAGTCCAATTCCGCACTCCTGGCCCGCGATCATCTCGCGAACGTCCTCCTTGAAGTGCTTCAGCGAGCTGATCCGGCCTTCCCAGATCTGGTCACGGCCCCGGGTCAGCTTCACGTGGGAGCCACGGGTCACCCTGCCGTCCAGCACCCGGGAGCCGGCGATGATCCCCATCCGCGGAATCCGGATCGGCATGATCACCTCGGCCTTGCCTTCCCAGACCTGACGGTAGGTCGGCTCTCGGAGCCCGCGAGCCGCCCGCTCCACGTCCTCGGTCAGCTTGTAGATGATGTCGTAGTAGCGGACCTCGACCTTTTCACGTTCGGCCGCACGCTCGGCCGCCGGCGTCGGCTTCAGGTTGAAGCCCAGGATGATGGCGTTGGAGACGCTGGCCAGGAGCACATCGGAGTCGGCGACCGCGCTCACGCCTGAGCCGACCACGCTGATCTTGACCACGGGGTCCTGGATCTTCTGCAGCGAGCTGAGGACGGCCTCCAGGCTGCCCTGGGCGTCCGCCTTGACGACCAGGTTCAGCTCCTTGGCCTCGCCCTGCTGAGCGCGCCGCGCCAGCTCCTCGAGAGTCACCCGCGGGGCGGCCTGCCTGGCTCCTTCCAGGGCACGACGCTCCTGCTGCTTGGCGAGCGCGATCTGGCGCGCCGCCTTCTCGGAACCGACCACCTGGAAGATGTCTCCGGCGCTCGGAACCTCGCTCATGCCGCTGACGACGACCGGCATGGCCGGAGGGGCCGCATCGACGTTCTCACCCCGGTCGTTGCTCAGCGTTCGCGCGCGGCCGAAGATGTGGCCGCAGACGAAGTGGTCTCCCACGCGCAGGGTCCCGTTCTGGACCAGCACGGTGGCCACCGGACCTCGGCCCCTCTCCAGGTTGGCGTCCACGATGGTGCCGATCGCGTGGCGGTCGGGGTTGGCCTTGAGATCGAGGATCTGGCTGGAGAGGACGATCGTGGTGAGCAGGTCGTCGAGGCCCTGTCCGGTCCTCGCCGAGACGTGGACGCACTCGAACTCGCCACCGTAGTGGCGAGTGATCACGCCCTGGCCGGCGAGCTCCTGGTGGACCCGGTCGACGTTGGCGTTGTCGCGATCGATCTTGTTGATCGCCACGACGATGGGGACCCGAGCGGCGCGGGCGTGGTGTATGGCCTCGATGGTCTGCGGCATGACACCGTCGTCCGCCGCCACGACCAGCACGGCCACGTCGGTGACCGAGGCGCCGCGGGCGCGCATCGCCGTGAAGGCCTCGTGGCCCGGGGTGTCGATGAAGACGACGGTGTCCCCGTCCGAGGTCTGCACCTGGTAGGCGCCGATCCGCTGCGTGATGCCACCAGCCTCGCCGGAGGCGACGTGCGTCTTCCGGATCGCGTCCAGGATCGAGGTCTTGCCGTGGTCGACGTGGCCCAGCACGGTGACGATGGGCGGACGCGGCCGGAGCTTTGAGGGATCCTCGTGGCCGAGCGAGAAGAGCTCTTCGCGGGAGGTCGTGACGACGCTCCCCTCTTCCCCGGCGGCCTCGGTGGCGACCACGTCCTCGGACGCGATCGGCTCGACGGCGATGCCGAAGTCATCGGCCACGATCTCCGCGGTCCCGAAGTCGATGACCTGGTTCTTGGTCGCCATGATGCCGCTCTGCATCAGCTTCTTGATCACCTCGACGGGGCTGACGCGAAGCCTTTCGGCGAGGTCCTGGACCGTCACCGAGGGCGGCAGGGTGATCTTCCGGTCCCCGTTCATCTCGATCTGAGGCGCGGCGGTGGTTCGCCTGAACTGCGTGCGGGCAGCCTCGATCGCCGCCGGTGGAAGCGGCGCGGAGGGGTTGCGCGTCATCCGGTTCTGCTGAAGGTAGTTCAGCAGCTCCTTGTGACTGATGTTCAGCTCGCGTGCGAGTTCGTGTGCCTTCATGCTCGAATTAGTGATTATGCCCGCTTGGCGGGCCCGGGAAACGCCCATGCGGCCTCGGCCGGCGGTTCACGGACCAGGCCGCGACCGTTCGGCGAGGGGATCCAAGCCTACCAGGCTGGGAGCCGATGCCCCAGGTGCGGATGTCGAGCCGGCCGCCGCGGGCGGTGGCGGCCCCCTTCAGCGTGTCTTCGAGGGGGTGGATTCCCGGCGGCAGGCGGCCGCTCGCTCCAGGGCCAGCGTTCGCTGGCGTCCGTTTCGGGTCATCGACGCCGCCCGCTCGAACTCCTCCCGTGCTTCGTCGAGGCGCCCCAGCTTGGCGAGAAGGTCGCCCCGTACGCTTGGCAGCAGGTGATAGGCCTGGAGTGACGGCTCCGAGGTGAGCCCGTCGACAACTTCCAGGCCCACCGCGGGACCGAACGCCATCGCCAGCGCCACCCCGCGATTGAGCTCGACGATGGGAGACGGCGCCAGCTGCCCCAGCGCGTCGTAGAGGGCCGCGATGCGTGCCCAGTCCGTCTCCTCAGGAGTGCGGGCTCGCGCGTGACAGGCGGCGATCGCGGCCTGCAGCGCATAGGGGCCGAGCGCGCCGCCCAGCTTCTCGGCCCGCGCGAGGGCCGCGAGGCCGCGACGGATCAGCACGTGGTCCCACCGCGAGCGATCCTGTTCGAGAAGCAGGACGGGCTCTCCGGAAGGCCCGATTCGGGCGGCCGAGCGCGATGCCTGGATCTCCATCAAGGCAACCAGGCCGTGAACCTCGGGCTCCGTGGGAACGAGCTCGGCGAGGATGCGCCCGAGGCGTAGCGCATCCGCACAGAGCTCGGGTCGCATCCAGTCGTCACCGGCGGTGGCCGAGTAGCCCTCGTTGAACACGAGGTATACGACCTCGAGCACCGACGATAGCCGGGCGGCGAGCTCCGGCCGCCGGGGAACCTCGAAGGGGACGCGCGCCTCGGTGAGGGTGCGCTTGGCCCGGACGATCCTCTGAGCCACCGTCGGCTCCAACACCAGGAAGGCTCGCGCGATCTCCTCCGTGGTCAGACCTCCCAGCAGTCGCAGGGCAGCGCGACGCGCGCCTCCGTGGAGAGGACGGGATGGCAGGCGGTGAACACCAGTCGCAGCAGGTCGTCGCCGATGTCGTCGTCGAGGGCCGCGTCGAAATCCGGCGCGGCCCCCTCCTGCTCGACTTCGGAATGGTGGCCGAGCACCTGCAGCTTTTGATCGAGCCGCTCCCGCCGGCGCAGCAGGTCGATCGCATGGTGTTTGGCGGTGCCCATGAGCCAGGCCCCCGGGTTCCGGGGGACGCCCGACGCCGGCCACTGCTCGAGCGCCGCCACCAGCGCATCCTGTGCCAGGTCCTCGGCCAGCCCCAGGTCCCGCACGATGCGCGCCAGACCGGCGATCAACCTCGGCGACTCGATCCTCCAGACGGCGTCGATGGCGCGCCGGGTCTCGATGGCGGTCACCTTCGAGCTGACCATCGGGCGCGGTGCTCCACTACTGCGCCGGAGAGGCCTTGCCCTGGGGCTCCTGCTCGCGCCCGGCCGCGTCGGGAGCTTGGGAAGGGAAGTCGGAGTCCTCGAAGACCTGGCGGATCTCAATCTCCCCGTCTTCGAAGGGGACTCGGGACGCCCACTCGACAGCCTCTTCCTTGGACTTGACCTGGATGAGCCAGTAGCCCGCGATCAGCTCCTTGGCCTCGGTGAAGGGTCCGTCGGTAACGCTGCGCTGGCCTCCGGAGAAGGTGACGCGGGCGCCCCTGGAACTGGACTGGAGGCCATCGCCGGCAAGCATCACGCCCGCCTTGATCAGTTCTTCGTTGTACCTGCCCATGGCGCCGAGGAGCTCCGGACTGGGGAGAACGTCCGCTTCGGATTCCGGGTTGGCCTTGACCAGCATCATGAATCGCATCGCCTGTCTCCTTTGTGCTGTCGGAACCGAACTTGTCTCTGACAAGGCGTCGAACAACCGGCAGCCGGATCGACACGCCGGGCAAAATTTGCCCCCTCCTGCACGGGGAGGTTCATGGCGGGGGTGGTGGCGACGGTTTGGGAGGGCCCCCTCCCAACCCTCCCCCAGCCGGGGGATGGAGAGGTTCTGCAACCGGGATGGCGTTCCAGAGGGTGTCGGGCACATGGCCCTTCAAGGCACGCTCCAGGGTCTTGCGGCGCCTGGCCTGCGCGAAGCATGCCTCGTTCAGGTGGAGGTAGGCGCCCCGGCCGGGAGCGCGGCCTGCAGGATCAAGGTGGATGGTTCCGTCGGGGCCGCGGACCAGGCGCGCCAGGGAGTCCTTGGCACCCTCCCGCCTGCAGCCGACGCAGGTCCGGATCGGCGCTCGCGGCGTCATTCGGACTGGGAGTCACCTTTGATGTCGACGCGCCAGCCGGTCAGCTTGGCCGCGAGCCGGGCGTTCTGGCCGTCGCGGCCGATGGCGAGCGAGAGCTGGTCTCGAGGGACGGTCACGTGCGCTGTCCGGTGGTCGTGGTCGATGTCCACGGCCGTCACCCGCGCCGGTCCCAGCGCCGCCGCCACGAAGCGCTCGGGGTCGGCGTCCCAGGGCACGATGTCGACGTGCTCCTGGCCGAGCTCGGCGAGCAGCGAGCGATGGCGGACGCCTCGGGGTCCCACGCAGGCCCCGACCGGGTCGATTCCGGGCTCCATGCTGGCGACCGCGATCTTGGTCCGGAGGCCTGGCTCGCGGACGATGGCACGGACCTGCACCGACCCTGCTTCGATCTCCGGCACCTCGGCCTCGAGGAGCCTGAGCACGAAGGTGCGGCTGGCCCTCGAGACGCGCACCTGCGCCTGCCGGGGTCGGTTTTGCGGGTCCTGGACCACCACCGTGACGGGCCGCCCCGGCCTGAGCTCCTCGCCCGGGATCTGCTCTTCGGGGGGCATCCAGCCCTCGACCTTGCCCAGGTCGATGAATACGGCCCCGCGCTCGATCCGGTCCACGATGCCGCTGCGCAGCTCGTCCCGGTGGCGGGCCACCTCCGTGAGCGCCCGTTCCCGCTCCAGGTCCCTCAGGTGGCGCATCACGGCCGTCCGCGCGGTCTGGGCCGCCAGCCGCTTGAACTGGTCGACCGGCAGATCGGTCTCGCTGGTCGAGCCGTCGGGGGCCACGTGGATGAGGCTGACCTTGAGCTCGCCGGTCACGGGGACCAGGTGTGCGACCACCTCGCCGGGCGGCGCGAAGGCACGTGTGTAGGCCGCCGCCAGAGCCGCCTCCACCGTTCGCTGCAGGTCTTCAAGCGGCACCCCCACCTCGGTGCTCAATCGCTCCAGCGCGGTGAGGGAAGACTCTTCCACCACGCTACAGCGAGGCCACCAGGCGGGTGCTGATCACGTCATCCCAGGTCAGGTGCGTAACCTCACCCTTGTTACCGCGGACGGCCACCCCGGCGTCGTCGGCCGCGGCCAGCATGCCTTCGAGGGCGACCTCGGAGGAGCCCGCCCGATAGCGGACGTTGACGCGGTGGCCGACGAACCTCAGGTACTCGGCGCGATCGCGGAGCTTTCGCTCGGCGCCCGGTGAGGACACCTCCAGGGTGTAGGAGTCCCGGATCAGGTCGGCCTGGTCCAGCAGTGGGCTGGCCACCAGCGTTACCCGCTCACAGTCTTCGAGCGAGATGAAGCCGTTGGACTTGTCGATGGCTATCCGAAGCGTCCGGCCACCCGGCCCTGCCTGACCGATGGAGTAGATCGAATACCCCATGTGCGCCAACGTGGGTTCCAGCAGCTGCTGGATTTGTTCTATCGGCCAGGTGGGCATAAACCGGGCTCCGAGAGAGAACGCTAACGGACCGGCTGCAGTCTCCGCCAGACGACCAGCAAAGGCGACGCATTGAAGATCGAGCTGTAGGTTCCTGAAATGATGCCGATCAGCAGGGCGAGCACGAAGCCCTTGAGGGTCTCTCCCCCGAAAAGGAGCAGGGCGACCAGCACGATGACCACCGTGAAGCTGGTGATGATGGACCGGGCAGCCGTCTGCATGATGCTGAGGTTGACCACCTGCTCGAACGTCAGACGGCTGGAGATGATCAGGTTCTCCCGGATCCTGTCGAAGACGACGATGGTGTCGTGCACTGAGAAGCCCACCACGGTCAGCACCGCGGTGAGGAAGAAGCTGTCGATCTCACCGATCCGGAGGTGGAAGTAGGCGCCCAGGATCGAGAAGATGCCGGCCAGCAGGAAGACGTCATGCAGCAGCGCCAGGAGGGCGCTGCCTCCGAACTGAAAGCCCGAGCGCCAGCCGCCCTGGACCCGGCGGAAGCGGAAGGCCAGGTAGAGCAGGATGAGGACCGCTGCGGCGACCACCGCCAGGAGGGCGCTGGTCACTATCTCCTGGGCTACCGTCGGGCCCACGGAGTCCGCGCGGTACTGGGCGATCGGCCCTCCGATCTTCTGGAGATCGTCCTTCACCTTCTGCTGCTGGGCCGGGGTCAGCGGGCTCGCCCGGATGATGAAGCTGCCGTCGGCGGCCTGCTGCACGACGCCGCTGACGTTGTCCCGGGCGACGGTGGCCTCCACCGCCTGCAGGCTCGGCTGCTTTTCGAACTTGACCAGGAACTCGGTCCCGCCGGCGAAGTCGATGCCGAGCAGGAAGCCCCTGGTGACCATCGAGAACATGCCGGGGATGATGATCAGCAGCGAAAGGGCGAAGAACCAGTTCCGGCGCCCGACGACGTCGAGCCGCCTGACCCTGGGCTGCGGGGTGGCGGCCTCCTTTACCTCGGGTTCCGGGTCGGCCGTCAGCACGCGCCCGGTTTGCGCGTCGCGGCTAAGCTCGGCCACGCGCGACTCCCAGCACGGTTCCGCCGCGGGTCCAGCCGAAGTTGAGGACGATCGCTAGCAGGTTGTGGGTGATGATGATCGAGGAGAGCATGCTCACCGCGACGCCGATCAGCAGGGTGATCGCGAAGCCCCTCACCGGGCCGCTGCCTGCGAATGCCAGGATGGCGCTGGTGATCAGCGTCGAGGTGTTGGAGTCGCGTACCGCCGGCCACGCGCGCCGCACCGCGGCGTCCACGGCCGCCCCGATCGTGCGGCCGGCGCGCATCTCCTCTTTGAAGCGCTCGAAGATCAGGACGTTGGCGTCCACCGCCATGCCCACGCTGAGGATGAAGCCCGCCATCCCGCCCAGCGTCACCGTGAATCCGAACAGCTTGAACAGCGCCAGCACGATCCCTGCGTAGCAGAGCAGGGCCAGGCTGGCCAGCAGGCCTGGAAGTCGGTAGAAGGCGATCATGAAGATGATCACCACGATCAGGCCCAGGAGCCCGGCGGCCAGGCTTCGCTTGACGGAGTCGGCGCCCAGGCTCGCCCCCACGTCGGTCGACTGGATGACGTTCAGCTTGACCGGCAGCGAACCGGAGTTGAGCAGCGTGGCCAGGTCGGTCGCCGATTGCTGGGTGAAGCCGGGGGTGCCGCCGCTGATGGTGGCGGTCCCGCCCGTGATCGGGTTCTGGATGTAGGGGTCGGTCACCTTCTTGCCGCCCTGGTCGAAGGGCTGGTAGAGCTGCAGGGCCCGCTCGTTCCAGTGCGCGATGTCGTCCGGCGTCAGGTCCAGCCAGTTGGTGATGTGGCGCTGCGGGCAGTCGGTGGTCGGGCAGGCGTTGTAGGCGTCGTTGGTGAGCTGGCTGAAGATGCTCGCCCCCTCCGAGTTGTAGCTCACGTTGACCACCCAGGTGGTGCCGGCCTGGGGGTCGAGGGAGGCGTTGGCCGAGGTCAGCAGGTCAGCGCGAAGGTTGGTGATCTGCGGCTTGAAACCGGGCCAGGGCCCCGCCGTGATGGAGGGGTCGGCCACCCACTTGGTGGTTACCAGCTGCGCGGTGCGGCCTATCACGTCCTGAGCCTTGGAGGCGGGCACACCGGCCAGCTGGACCTCGATGCGGTCGTTGTTGCCTCCGGCCGGCTGCACCACGGGCTCGTTCACGCCGAGCGCGTTGATGCGCTTCTGGATGACGGCGATGGTCTTCGCCTGCACGTCCGCGCGCGTCTGCCCGGGCGGGAAGTTCGTCATCTGGAGCTGCAGGTCGGTGCCACCCTGGAGGTCGAGGCCCCTGTGGATGTAGAGCTGCGTGCCGAACAGGGTCGGGGGCAGGCCGGGCGCGGGACCGGTCAGGGGATAGTGGTTGGTAATCCGGTAGATGTAGCCGGCGCCGTCGACCACCAGGGAGAAGATCAGGAGCCCGACGACGACCAGCCGTACCGGCCAGCTCAGTACGAGATGCAAGGCGGTAGGAGTTTACCCGGGTTGACGTTCGAAACTGACCACGCCGATACAACGCGTGGAACCATGCCAGAGGGGCGACTATTTGGCTCGCATGTGCCACCGGGTCGGTCTGTGTGGTACCCCCTCCCGACCCTCCCCGCGAGGCGAGGGGGAGGGAGAGACGGCGTTATAGCAGCGGTTGCTGCTCGGCGGGTTGTGGCGGGGGCTGGATTCCCAGGTGGCGATACGCGAGCTCGGTTGCGACGCGGCCTCTTGGGGTCCTCGCGAGCAGGCCGGTCTGGATCAGGAAGGGCTCGTGCACGTCTTCGACGGTCTCCGGCTCTTCGGCCAGCGAGGTGGCTACGGTGTCCAGGCCCACGGGGCCGCCTCGGAAGTTGACGATGATGATCCTCAGCAGGCGACGATCCAGCGGCTCCAGGCCCAGCGTGTCGACGTCCAACATCTCCAGCGCTCGCAGGGTGACCTCAAGCGTGGCTCGACCGTCGGCCCTGACCTCCGCGTAGTCACGAACCCGGCGCAGCAGCCTGTTGGCGATCCGCGGCGTCCCCCGCGACCGGCGCGCGAGCTCGGCGGCCGCCTCCTCCTCCAGCTGCAGCGTGAGGATCTGGGCCGATCGCCGGAGGATCCGCTCCAGCTCGTGATGTGAGTAGAAGTCGAGCCGGTAGACGGCGCCAAAGCGGTCACGCATGGGTCCTGAGAGCAGCCCCTGCCTGGTGGTGGCGCCCACGCAGGTGAACCTGGGCAGGTTGAGCCTGATCGAGGTGGCGCCTGCGCCCTTCCCGGCCACGTAGTCGAACTTGAAGTCTTCCAGCGCCGGGTACAGCGCTTCCTCAACCAGCTTGTTGAGCCGGTGCACCTCGTCGACAAAGAAGACGTCGCGGTCCTGCTGGTTGAGAAGCATCGAGGCCAGCGCCCCGGCGTGGTCGATGGCGGGGCCGCTGGTGGTCTTGATGGAGACGCCGAGCTCGCTGGCGATGATGTTGGCCAGGGTGGTCTTGCCCAGTCCGGGCGGCCCGCACAGGAGCACGTGCTCGCAGGGCTCCCCGCGGCGGCGAGCCGCCTCCAGAAGGATCGTCAGGTTCTGCTTGACCTGCTCCTGGCCCACGTAGTCGGACAGCGTCCGGGGCCGCAGGGTGCGGTCGAACTGGTCCTCGTCTGTCCCTTCGTGCGGGTCGAGCGGCCGCTCTTCAGCCATCGGTCTTCTTCTTTGTATAGGTCTCCTCCCCCCGCCTGCCGGGGGAGGCTGGGTGGGGGGCGTCTACTGAACGCTCGCCCCCCCACCTACCTCCCCCCGCCGTGCGGGGGGAGGACCATTCCCACTCCCATTCCCACTCCCATTCCCACTCCCATTCCCACCTGCCCATCAGCGGCCCAGCGCCCTGAGGGCGACGGCGAGAGCTTCCTGGGGGGCTGGTTGGGTCGACCAGTCGACGGCATCCAGGCCTTGGCGCGCCTGCTGGGCGGTGAAGCCCAGGCCGCGGAGCGCGGCCTCGACCTGGCGCGGTCCGTCCCCGTCACCGGCCACGGCCTGGGCACGGGGCAGCGACAGGATCGCGGCTTCAGCCTCCAGCCTGGGCTTCAGGTCGATGATCACCTTCTGGGCGGTTCGGGGTCCGACACCGGGGGCGCGACGGATGGGAGCCACGTCCTCGGCCAGGATCGCACGCTTGAGCACCTGCAGGCTGGCGGCGCTGAGGATGGCCAGGCCGACCTTCGGTCCGACGCCGTCCACCTGGATCAGCTGCTCGAAGAGGTCCAGCTCCTCGGGCGAGGCGAAACCGAAGAGCGCCAGCTGGTCCTCCCGGACGTGGGTGTGGACATGCAGCTCCAGCTGGCTGCCCGCCGGGCCCAGCTTTTCGCGCGCCGACGCCCCCAGGCTGACCATGTAACCCACGCCGTTGACTTCCACCACGGCGCCGTCGCTCGTGGCGCGGAGGAGGCGGCCGCGAAGGTAGCCGATCATCGCATCGTCATCAGCTTCAGGCGCCGGCCGCGGGCGTGGCAGAGGGCGATGGCGATGGCGTCGGTCGCATGTTCGTCCGCCCCCCGGGTCAGGCCGACCTGGAGCGCGAGCATCCGGGCCATCTGGGCCTTTCCGGCCATGCCGTAGCCGGTGAGTGCCGCCTTGACCTGCGCCGGCTTGTACTCGAAGATGGCGATCCCAGCCGCCGCCAGTGCCGCCAGGACCGCCCCTCTGGCCTGGGCCACGCCGAGCGCGCTGGTCGCGTTGCGGCCCATGAAGAGCTCTTCCAGCGCTGCCTCGCCAACCGTCCCCGCGGCGAGCACCGCCTGCATCTCGGTGACGATCTGCAGGAGACGCGGGGCTGCCGGTCCGGGCGCCGTGCGAATGGTTCCGCAGCCCGTGACCTTCGAATCCGGGTCGAGCAGCGCCCAGCCGGTCGCGGCAAGGCCGGGGTCGATTCCGAGAAGCAGGCCTAGGGCCGGGGTGGCCGGCATGACGTCCGCTGGCAGGGATGGTGTCGGGCCGGCCCAGCGATTGTGGGGCGGCCGCTACACCGAGGCTGAGATGCGTTCAAGGACGTCGGCTGGGATGTCGAAGTTGGCGTAGACCTGCTGGACGTCGTCTTCCTCTTCCAGGGCTTCGAGCAGCCGTAGCACGGCGGGCGCCTTGTCCTCGCCCACGGCGACCGTCTGCTTGGGCTGCATGGTCAGCTCAGCGTTCTCGATCGGCACGCCGGAGCCCTCCAGCGCCTTCCGTACGGCTTCGAAGGAAGCCGGCTCGGTGGTTATCTCGACGCTTTCCAATTCGACCTGGACGTCGTCGGCACCGGCCTCGATCGCTGCCAGCCCGATTTCCTCGGGGTCCCGCCCGTCCACACGAGCGGTGATCACGCCCCTGCGCTCGAACATCCAGGAGACCGAGTTGGCCTCTCCGAGGTTGCCCCCGTTCTTGGAGAAGACGTGGCGGATCGCCGGTGCTGTGCGATTGCGGTTGTCGGTCACCGCGTCCACCAGGACCGCGACCCCGGCCGGGCCGTAGCCCTCGTACCGGAGCTCCTCGAGGGCCTCGCCCTTGGCGGCTCCGGTGCCGCGGTCTATCGCCGCCTGGATGCGGTCGGCCGGCATGTTGACCTCCCGAGCCTTCTGCACCGCCAGACGCAGGCGGAAATTGTGCTCGGGGTCGCCTCCGCCTTCCTTGGCCGCGATCGTGACCTCTCGTGAGGCCCGCGTGAAGGTCTGCCCGCGGCGGGCGTCGACGACCGCCTTCTTGTGCTTGATGCCGGCCCACTTGGAGTGCCCGGACATCTATTTGATACCTCCGAACATGCTTTCGGGATTCTACGACAGCTTGATTCGAACGATGTTTCGCCGTCCGGCCTGGAGGAGGTCTCCGTCGCGCAGTTCCGCCTCGGGTCCGCGACGCTCTCCGTTTATCCGCACCCCACCCTGCTCGGCCACGCGGCGGGCGGCGCTTCGCGTCGGATACCAGCCCAGCTGAACCATCGTACCGGCCAGGTCGGTGAGCTCCTCCGGCCGGTGCTCGGGCACGTCGGCCGGAACCTCCCGGCGCCGGAACCGGCGGTCGAACTCCTCCTCGGCCCGTGCGGCCGCCTCGGCGCCGTGGAGCCGCGCCACCATGCTCCTGGCCAGGGCGGCCTTGGCGTCGCGCGGCCCTAGAGCCAGGGCGGAGTCGACCTGCTCCGGCGGCAGGCCCGATACCAGCCGGAGGTACTTCTCGGTCAGTGCATCGGGCGTGGACATGGTCTTCCCGTAGATCTCTTCGGGGGCCTCCGCCACGCCGATGTAGTTGCCCAGGGACTTGCTCATCTTCTGGCGGCCGTCGAGACCCTCCAGCAGGGGGAACACCGCGACGTCCTGTGGAGGCTGGCCGTACGCCCGCTGCACCTCGCGGCCGAAGAGCAGGTTGAAGAGCTGGTCGGTCCCCCCGATCTCCAGGTCGGCGCGAACGGCAACCGAGTCATAGGCCTGGTTGAACGGATAGAGGATCTCGTGGGCGCCGATGGGTTGGCCCTCGCGGAGCCGGTTGGCGAAGTCCTCCCGTTGCAGGACCGACTGCAGGGTCTGCGTTCCGAGCAGCCGCAGGATGTCGGCTGCACGCATTTCGTCGAGCCACTCCGAGTTGCCGTGCACCTCGGTGCGTTCGGGGTCCAGCACCTTGTAGATCTGGTCGAAATAGGTGCGGGCGTTCTCATCGACCTGCTTGCGGGAGAGCACCGGGCGCGTCTCCGAGCGTCCGCTCGGGTCGCCAATCATGGCCGTGTAGTCGCCGACGATCAGGACCGGGACGTGACCCTCCTCCTGGAAGGCGCGGAGCACGTCGAAGACCACCAGGTGACCCACGTGGAGGTCGGGCGCGGTGGGGTCCACGCCCAGCTTGACGCGCAGCTTCTCGCCGCGCTGGAGACGTTCGCAGAGGTTCTCGGCGACGTGGATCTCGACGGCGCGGGCACGCAGCCATTCCCAGAGAGACTCGGACATGGACGGCTAAGAGGTTAAGCCTGCCAGGTCGCGGAACGTCGCCTGGTGCCGTTCGCGCAGCGCGGTCTTGATCCGGTCCAGCTGCCCATCCACCTCCGAGTCGGTCAGCGTGCGCTCGGGGCTGCGAAAGACCATCGAGAAGGCGACGCTCTTGCGGCCGGACGGCAGCTGGCCACCCCGGTACTCGTCGAAGGCCTGGACGGACTCCAGCAGCTCGTCCCCGGCGGCCTGGATGGTGGCCAGGAGGCTTACCGCCTCCACCTGTTCCGGAACCACCACCGCGAGATCGCGGTTGACGGCCGGGAAGCGGGGCAGCGGCCTGGCCTTCCGGGTCGGGTCGGCGGCGAGCACCGGGTCCAGGTCGATCTCGAAGGCGGTCGCCCTTCCCTCCAGCCCGGCCTGGGCGAGCACCCTGGGATGCAGCTCGCCCAGATACCCGAGCTCGGCCTCGCCGACCAGGATGCGAGCGCAGCGGCCGGGATGAAAAAGAGGCGAGGTCGCCCGGTGGTACTCGAGCTCGGGCGGCGCGACGCTGTCGAGCGCACGCTCGAGCTCGCCCTTGAGCTCGAGGAAGGCGGTCCGGCCAGCCTCGGCGCCGGCCAGCCCGGAACGTAGGGCGGCCAGGCGGGTGGGTTCGCTGGGCTGGCCGGCCGGATCGCCGGGCCGGCTCAGGTAGGCGCGTCCGACCTCGAAGATCGCCACCGCCGGGCGGCCCCGGTTCCTGTTTCGGAGGGCGACGTCGAGAAGGGACGGTATGAGCATTGTGCGCAGGCTGTCCTGATCCTCCGACACGGGGTTGACGACCCGGACCATCCCTCCCTCGAGCCCAAGCCGCTCCAGAAGCGAGCCATCCACCAGGGCCGGCGTCACCACCTCGCTGAGGCCGCTGCCGGCGAGGGCATGGCGAAGGGGATCCAGGCGCCGCTCCTGGCTGGGAGCGGCCGGGACCCAGGTGGTCCGGCGGCGACCCGGCAGCGTGGGCGGAACCTTCTCGTAGCCGTAGATCCGGCCGACCTCCTCGGCCACGTCCTCGCGGATGTCGACGTCGAGCCGGAACACGGGTGGCAGGACGTCCCACTCGCCGTCCTCGACCCGGACCTGGAAGCCCAGACGCTGCAGGATCGCCTCCATCTCCTCCAGCGGCACGTGGACGCCGAGGATGGCGTCGATCTGCTCGGGCTTGAAGTGCACCCGCACAGGCTCCTGGGGCCGCGGGTATTCGTCGGCCCAGCCGACGTGGACCCGGCCGCCGGCGACCTCCCCGAGGAGGCTGGCGGCCCTCCGTGCCCCCGCCAGCGCGAGCTCGGGCGAGAGACCCTTCTCGAACCTGGAGGAGGCCTCGGTGCGCAGCCGGAGGGCACGAGAGGTGGCACGGACGTTGATGCCGTCGAAGTTGGCGGCCTCCAGCAGGACCTGCGCGGTGCCCTCGCTGACCGCCGTCTCCTCCCCACCGATCAGCCCCGCCAGCGCGACCGGCCGCTCGGCGTCCGCGATCACCAGCATCTCCGGGGTCAGGCGGCGGGTCTCGCCATCCAGACACCTGAGCTCCTCCCCCGGCCGCGCCCGCCGGACCACGATCCGCCCGCCCCTGATCTTCGCGAGGTCGAACGCGTGCAGCGGCTGCCCGTATTCGAGCGCGACGTAGTTCGTCACGTCCACCACGTTGGTGATCGGACGGACGCCGCAAATGCGCAGCCGCCGCTGAAGCCAGCGGGGAGAGGGACCGACCTTGACGTCGCTCACGACCGCGCCGATGTATCGCCGGCAGAGCTCGGGCGCCTCGATGTCGACCTCGATGAGCTCGGTGCCGGGAGGCTCTATGCCGCCGGTGAAGAGCGGCATGAAGTCGCCGGGCAGCGCGCGCCCGAGCGCGGCGGCCAGCTCCCTGGCCAGGCCCAGGTGGCTCAGGCAGTCGGGACGGTTGGGCGTCACGTCGACGTCCAGCACGGCGTCGGTGGGGATCAGCTCGTCGAGCCGCTGACCGGGGCGCCCCTCGTCGAGGAGCATGATCCCGGAGTGGTCGTCGCCGAGCTGCAGCTCGTCTTCGGCGCAGAGCATCCCCTGCCCGGCCACCCCTGCGATCTTCAGGTCCCGGACCTGCGTGCCGCCGGGGACCGTCGTACCCGGTAGAGCGACCGGCACCAGCGAGCCGGGCCCGGCGTTGTCGACGCCGGCGATGATCTGCCGGGTCTCGCCGCCGACATCGACCTGGTGCACCCACAGCGGGGTGCGCGAGCTCGGGTGCGGCTCCTGGGACAGGACCCTGCCGACGACGATCTCCGAGAGGTCGATCAAGACCATCTCCTCGACGTTCCAGCCGGCCATAGTCAGCACGTGCGCCGCCCGGTCGGGCGTCACATCGTGGATTCCCGCCAGCTCGCAGAGCCACTGATAGCTCACCCGCATCAGAACAGCTCCAGGAAGCGGAGATCGTTGTCGTAGAGCAGCCTGATGTCGTCGATGTCGTACTTGAGCATGGCGATCCGCTCGATCCCGAAACCCCAGGCGAATCCCGAGTAGCGCTCGGGATCGACGCCTCC
>JALYYF010000366.1 GCA_030946725.1 Candidatus Dormiibacterota bacterium | reverse complement strand
GGGTTGTAGTCGTGAACCTGCTGGGCGCCACCGGCGCCCACAAACACGTCCACTCATATGAAGGCGAGCGTACCGCGGTGCCGGGCATTGTCCTGGCCCACGAACACTCCCTTCATGAACCGTACGTCCGCCGCCCAGAACTTGCCTCCGAAGAAAGGGTCGCTCGCGACGCCCGTGGGTGGAAACTCGCTCACCCCGATCTGGCCCTTGAAGTCCCTGATGGTGGAGCCATCTCCGCTGCCGTCCGCGACGACCTGAGTCGCCCCGGCCGGATTTGGCTTGGTTGGGAAGTAGAAGTGCTTGAAGAACGGCCCCAACTGCGTGCCGCCCAAGATCGGGTTGGGCACGCTCGGTGTGGTCGCAGCCTCGGCGATAACCGGCCCCAGGCCAGGCAGGGTGAGAGCCGCCCCGCTTGCGGCCGCCGCGCCCAGAAACTGGCGCCTCGACAGCGCCCGGTCCCAGAAGTGGTCATGCCCAACTGCGCGGTCGCCGAAGCGATCCCGCCAGATGGACTGGAAGTCCTGTTCGATCTGGCCCATGGTCTCCCCTCGGGGTTAGCCGATCTAACGGACCAAACCTGAGCGACGCCAACTGTGCGGCTCAGGTACGACCTCGTGTACCACCTCCCTCGGCCCCGTGACGTATCGACGGGACCGGGGAATCATAGCGCTGCATGGACAGGTCCGCATAGACCGAGTTGGAGCGAGTGCCCTGCAACGCAGACCGCCCGCGCCAGTAAGTCCGGGACGCACGGATCTGTCAGATCGACATGCCGCCCCACTCGCTGCCGGCCCCTGGCCCGACTGTCTCCAGGCTCGACGTCTGTCAATCCTCTTCCTCCGGTTTGCCGCTGAGCATCTGGAAGCTGTCCAGGACGATCTCGGTGGCGTGGCGCTTGCTGCCGTCGGCGGCGTCCCAGCTGCGGCTGCGGAGGCGGCCGTCCGCGTAGAGGAGGCGGCCCTTGCGCAGGTAGCTGGCGGCGACCTCCGCTTGGCGGCCGAACAGCACCAGGGTGTGGAACTCCGTGTGCTCGCGGCGGACGCCGGACTCGTCCTTGCCTCCGTACTCGTTGGTGGCCAGGCGGAGGCTGGCGACCTGCGTGCCGCCTGCCGTGGTGTGGACCTCGGGATCGGCCGTCAGCCGGCCGACCAGTGTGACTCGATTGACCATCTCACATGTACCTCCTCGGATGAACTGGGCTCACGGGCCGGGCGCGAGCCAGGGCATGGGGTTCTCCGGGCGCCCGGCCCGGCGGAGCTCGAAGTGGACGTGGGGCCCGGTGGAGAGGCCGCTCGAACCCATGAGGCCGACCACCTCGCCGGCCGCGACCCGGTCTCCGGTCTGCAGCGACGTCGCCTCCATATGTCCGTAGAGGGTTGAGAAGCCCCCGCCGTGAACGACGATCACGTAGAGGCCGTAGCCGCCGGGCCGGTTCGCCACCTGGGCGACTCCCGCGGCGGCGGCGTGGAGCGGCGTTCCCAGGCGGCTGGCCAGGTCGATGCCGCTGTGGAAGTGCCCGCTGGCGCAGAAGGACGCCCTCGGCTCGAAGAGCACGTCGGTGCAGCCGAACGGCTGCGTGAGCACAGCGCCGCGGACGGGCCAGAGCAGTTTCGCCGGCGGCGGCCCGGCTGCCTGCTGCGCCACACTGACAGAACCCGGCTGTTCCGGCGGGTGCGCGCCGCCGATCATGATCGCCGCCAGGGCGCCCACCGGAAGCAGGAGCAGGCCGCCCTTCATGCCTTCGCCAGCACGTGGAGCGCGTGGGTCACCTCGCGCTTGGCCAGGCTGCTCGCCCGGCCGGCCACCAGGGAAGTCGTGTGCAGGGCGCCGGGAACCTTGAAGACGATGTAGACCGAGGCGAGGGCGAACAGATGCCGCACGGGCACGTGCCCGTAGCGGTCCAGACCGAACCCGATCGCGAGGATCAGCAGCTGCAGCGGCTGCATGAGCAGTGTGCTGATGAAGAGCGAGGCCCACAGCCGCGTGTAGTGGTGCGTCTCGGGCAGCACGAAGAGCAGGGCGGCGGCGGGCGCCAGCACGGTGAGCACGACGAGCAGCGCGAAGCGGACCACATACACGAACCCGAGCAGCAGGTAGGCGACGAAGAGGACGACCATCGTCACCGCGTAGAGTCCGGGCGCCGCCAGGTCCCACATGAAGTCTCCCTTGACAGCGAGCAGGGCCT
Organism: Candidatus Dormiibacterota bacterium; assembly: GCA_030946725.1. Classification (GTDB taxonomy): domain Bacteria; phylum Chloroflexota; class Dormibacteria; order Dormibacterales; family Dormibacteraceae; genus Nephthysia. The sequence continues at coordinate 2,594 of JALYYF010000366.1, read as the reverse complement.
GGTTCCGCGTGGCCAGTGCGATGCTTTCGCAGATCGCGTTGCTGGAGTCGACGGCGCCCTGAACCAGCGGCAGCGCGAAATTGATGAGCAGAGCCGCCAGTCCCGCGCGGGGCAGCAACGTGCGCAGCGTGTGCTTGTTCTGAAAGCCGTGCGCCCACATCATGCGCAGGAAGGCCCAGGTGAGCGCGGCCAGCAGAGCGCCGTCGGCCACCGCCTGCACGAGCGGCGTGAACTCCTGCACGGGACCCACGGATGTGAAGGGGTGTCCCGGCTGGAAGGGGTCTGCGGTAGCGAACAGGAAGAGGTGCAGCGCAGACAGCACGGTGTCCACGTTCTGGCCCACGAACCAGGCCGCGTGCCCTGCGATGTCGAGTCCCCTCTGGATGGCGAGGACGGCGTCGATGAGCTGCTGGATTCCGGGCATCTCAGTGCGGTATGGAGCCGGTGAGAACGTGGACCAGGACGCCGGCGAGCTCCACGCCGAGGGTGCCCACCACTATGCGCTGGATCCACTGCTTGGCCTGCAGCACAGAGCGAGACTCGACCGCGGTCATTTTCCAGAGAAAGGCCAGCACGAAGGCCAGCGCGCCTATCGAGGCGACCAGCGCCTGGCCTGTGAGCACCCAGCGGTTGAGGATTTCCTGTATGGGCTGAATCGTGTCCGGGGGCATCGTCGAGACCTCCTGTTGTATTTCGTCGTGGGCAGAGTAGGAGTGAGCGGCGGGAATGGGAACAGTGGTCGTTAAGACGCGGCCGGGATGCTAACGATGCCGTGCACAGCAGAGGGCGCTGCGCATTCCCGCACAGAGTCGTAAAGAAAATGCACGAGCCTCTGTCTCACACTCGTTTCTTGACGTACGGGCCCGTCTGTGGCCAGAATCCGGCCCTGCAGCGGGGAACGGTTTTTTCCGCTGCGTAGGTACCATGGCTGATCCCGGGAGACTTCTTGGCACTGGAGCGCCTGTGGCGCCGGTGCCCGCCGGCCCGGCCGCAGGGCCAGCACGCCGATGAGGCGAAGGCTCATCGCAACCGCCCTGGTCGCCGCCGGTGCGCTTCTGGTCACGGCCGCCACGGCTGGTTTCCTCTACGTGCGGAGCGAGCCCGCCGTGACTCTGACCAGGGCGGACCCGCATCCATACGGTTCGACGTCCGCGACGGCGCGCCCGTCGGTGCCCGGCCGGCACCTGGCCGGCGACCTCGTGCAGATCTCCAGCTACGCCGCCAACCGCCAGGTCGAGATGCGCCCGGCGCAGCCGCACACAGGGCTCTGGGTGCAGATCCCGTCCCTTCAAATCGCACTGCCGGTGCGCGAAGGCGACGGCGGCGACAGCGTTCCCCAGTGGCAGGCCCTGCACTACCCGGGCACGGTCAGCCCGGGCACGCAGGGCAACAGCTACGTGTACGCGCACGGCCTCTGGGGAATGTTCGGCGGACTGCTCTTCGCGCGAGCGGGTGACGAGGTCGACCTGCACGACTACGGCACCGGCGGGACGCAGGTGCTGCACGTCAGCAGGGTGGTCGGAAAGGTGGCCTGGAACGACACCAGGTGGATCCATGCGGCCGCCTCCCAGCCCACGCTCACATTGCAGACCTGCGTCGACGACAACGTCCGCGGCAGCCGATTCATCGTGCAGGCGACGTGATGGGCGCCAGGACCCTGCGCCGGAAGCTGGCCGCCGCGGCCGGCGTCGCCAGCGCGTCGATCGTGCTCTGCGGCCTCCAATCCGTCCCGGCAGCCGCGGCCGCGCCGGTCACCTTCAACACGCCCGGAGTCGAGGGCCAGTACACGGTCCCCAACCAGGCCGGCACGCTGCAGGTCATGGCGGTGGGAGCGGGCGGCGGCCCCGGCGCTTCCAGCGCCAACAACACCGGGGGCTCCTCCGGCCGCGGCGGCATACTCAACATCACCCTGCAGGTCGGCGGCCCCGGCAACGTCGTGCCCGGCGGCATCCTCTACGTCGAGGTCGGCGGAACCGGAGTGGCCGGCATCTCAGGCGGTGGCGGAGGTTCCAACGGGGGCGGCAGCGCCGGCACCGTCGGCGGGTCCAGGGGCGGCGGCGGCGGCGGTTCCAGCGACATCCGGACCTGCTCCAACACCACGCCGACCTTCACCTGCCCCGGCAACCTGGCCTCCACGCAGACCAGGCTGGTCGTGGCCGCCGGGGCCGGCGGAGGGGCCGGCGCCGGCGTGCTGAGCGGTGCGGCGGGGCAGAACGCCAACGGGGGCAACGGCGGCGACGCCAACGTCGGCCCCGGCCCGTTGGGCGGCGGCGGCACCAACGGCGGCCCCACGGTCGCCTCGGGCCTTCCCTCGGGCGGCACCAACGGCGGGGGTGCGACGGACATCGCTCCGGCCGGCGGCGGCAGTATCGGCGCCAACACGAACCTCAACTGCACCGGCGACACCAGCGGCGCCAGCGGCGACCGCCTCGGCGACCCCAACGTCACCACCGTCGTCCACGGAGGCGCCGGCGGCAACGGCTCGGTGCCCAGCGGCGGCGCCACCTGCCCGTCCGGCGGTACCGGGGGAGGCGGAGGCGGCGGCTACCAGGGTGGTGGCGGCGGCGGCGGCGGTGGCTCGGGCACGACCAGCA
>JALYYF010000354.1 GCA_030946725.1 Candidatus Dormiibacterota bacterium | reverse complement strand
TAGGTCGAAGCGAGAGGGTGCGGAAACGGCCTGACACCACCACGGAGGGGATTCGGGATGAGTGAACGCGGACCGTCCAGAGGGGGCAGAACGGGAGCGTCAACGCCCGCTGTGACCGAAACGCCCGCGAACACGGGCCGCGTGGTCCTGATCGCGTCGGTCGCGGCGATCGCCGGATTCCTGTTCGGCTTCGACACCGCTGTCATCAACGGCGCGGTCGCGGCCGTGGCCAGCAACTTCAACGAAGGTGCGGTCAGGCTGGGCCTCTCCGTCTCTGCTGCCCTGCTGGGCGCCGCCCTGGGCGCGATGGTCGCCGGCCGGCTGGCTGACCGGTTTGGCCGCGTCCCCACGATGGTCATGGCGGCCGTCACCTTCCTTATCCAGTCCTTCGGCGTGGCCTTTTCGTTCACGGTCTACGACTTCAGCTTCTGGCGCATCGTCGGCGGCATCGCCGTGGGCGCGGCCTCCGTCATCGCCCCCGCCTACATCGCCGAGGTGGCGCCCGCCGGCCTCCGGGGCCGGCTCGGGTCCCTCCAGCAGCTGGCGATCGTGGTCGGCATCTTCATCGCACTCCTGACCGACTTCGCCATCGCCGCAGCCGCCGGGGGCGCCACGAAACCCTGGCTGTTCGGCCTGCCCGCCTGGCGCTGGATGTTCCTGACCGAGGTGGTCCCTTCCGTCGTCTACCTGCTCGGCGCGCTCAGGATCCCGGAATCACCGCGCTACCTGGTCGCCATCAACAAGCTCGATGAGGCGCGCGAGGTGCTGCTGAGCGTCATGGGAACCGTGCGGCTCGACGCCAAGATCGGCGAGATCAGACAGTCGCTGAAGACTGAGCGGAAGCCCAGGTTCAGTGACATCACGGGCGGCCGCTACGGTCTGCTGCCTATCGTCTGGATCGGGATCGGCCTCTCCGTCTTCCAGCAGTTCGTCGGTATCAACGTGATCTTCTACTACTCCAGCGTGCTCTGGCAGGCGGTGGGCTTCACTGAAAAGCAGTCGCTGCTCATCACCGTGATAGGCGGTGCGGTCAACATCGTCACGACGCTGATCGCCATCGGCACCATCGACCGCTTCGGTCGCAAGCCCCTGCTGCTTGTCGGCTCAGCCGGGATGATTTTGACGCTGGGAACCATGTCCTTCCTCTTCGGTTCGGCGCCGCTCGTAGGTGGTCTGCCGCGGCTGCAAGGGGCCAACGGCACCATCGCGCTCTTCGCCGCCAACCTCTACGTGTTCTTCTTCGGGATGTCCTGGGGTCCCGTCGTATGGGTGCTGCTGGGCGAAATGTTCCCGAACCGGATTCGCGCCGCGGCGCTTGGCGTGGCGGCTGCGATGCAGTGGGTCGCCAACTTTGTCGTATCCACGACGTTCCCCACCCTCAAGAACATCGGCCTGGGGTACGCCTACGGCATCTATGCACTCGCCGCCGTACTCTCCTTCGTCTTCGTCCTCGCCTTCATCCGGGAGACGCGGGGCAGGGAGCTCGAAGCGATGAGCGAGATGATGGGTCGCGACGAGGTCCGCAAGGAGACGGCCCAGCCGTCTTCGTAGGCGCGAAAGTGCGCGCGACGCAAATCCACGGACCCGGGCGGAGCCCGCGTCAACCCCGTCAGCGCCTACCGAGCCCAGGACGGCTCAGAGTGACGAGATGAATCGGGACGCTACTCAAGAAGGTGATCTTCTGCTCGCAGGCGACGTTGGGGGGACGAAGACCGACCTGGCCGTGGTGTCCGCGGCGGCCGGTCCCAGGCAGCCTCTGGCCAAGCGCCGGTACCCCAGCGGGGACTATCCGGGCCTTGCCGAGATGTCGCTGGAGTTCCTCCAGGAGGCAGGACTGCGCGTCCGGGCGGCCAGCTTCGACGTGGCGGGACCCGTCCTGCACGGGGCGGCGCAGCTCACCAACCTGACCTGGCGCCTGGACGAGACCTCCCTCGCCTCTGCTCTGGGCGTGGAACGGGTATGGCTCATGAACGACCTGGTCGCCACGGCCAGCGCCATCCCCCTGCTCCAGGCCGACGAGTTGCACCAGGTGAAGGGCGGCCAGGCCGCCGAGGGTGGGGCGATCGCTGTGCTGGCGCCCGGCACGGGGCTGGGCGAGGCGTTTCTCATCGCGAGCGACGGCGCCTACGAGGCGCATCCCTCGGAGGGGGGCCACGGCGCCTTCGCCCCCACCAGTGAGCTCGAGATCGAGCTGTTGAGGAGCCTCTGGGAGGAGTTCGACCACGTCAGCTACGAGCGCGTCGCCTCCGGTGTGGGCATTCCCAACCTCTACGAGTTCCTGCGAGACCGGCACGGAATCCCGGAATCGCCGGAGCTGGCTCGGGAGTTCGCCGCAACCGAGGACAGCACCCGACCGATCGTGCAGGCCGGGCTCAGGGGCGACGATCCTCTTGCCGTAGCGACGCTGGACCTGTTCCTGCGCATCCTGGGCACCGAGGCGACCAACCTGGCCCTGAAGGTGCTCTCGACCGGCGGCCTGTACCTCGCCGGTGGGATCGCCCAGGCGCTCCGCGAGCAGCTGCGCACGGATGCATTCCTGGACGCCTTCGTAAGGGCCGGACGCTTCGGCCCGATGCTGGAGCAGGTGCCGATCAACGTGATCATGGGCCCCGAGGTGGCCCTTCTGGGGGCGGCCAGCGAGGGCCTGCGCCGGCTCGGCGCGCTCGTCATGCCGGCGGTTCCCGGCGGCCCGGCCGAACCACGTCAGATGCAATAGCAGAGGAGGTCTCATGGGCTTTCGCGGAGCGGTCTTCGACGTGGACGGGGTGCTGGTCGACTCGCCGCACGAGCGTGCCTGGCGGGATGCGCTCCAGGAGCTGATGGGGAACG
>JALYYF010000285.1 GCA_030946725.1 Candidatus Dormiibacterota bacterium | reverse complement strand
CGGGCCAGCAGCTCCTCCATCCCGAACGGCTTGACCACGTAGTCGTCCGCGCCGGCGTCCAGCGCCCGCACCTTGTCCCGCTCGCCCGGCATCACGCTGACCACGATCACCGCGGCCCGTCCCTGCGCCTGCATCCCGCGCAGGACCTCGAAGCCGTCCACGCCGGGGAGGCCGAGGTCCAGGAGCACCACGTCGGGCCGCCAGGCCCCGAGCTGCTTGAGCCCCTCCTCGCCGCTGGCCACCGTATGCACCTCGAAGCCGTGGTAGCCGAGCCCGGTGCTCAGGGCACGGCGGATCTCCGGCTCGTCGTCGACGACCAGGATGCGGCCGCTCACGGCGCCGCGGCCAGCTGCGGCACCAGTGGCAGCGTGAACGTGAAGCGGGGACCCTGCCGGGTGTTCTCGGCCCGGATCTCGCCGCCGTGGGCCTCGACTATCCGGCGCGAGATGGCGAGGCCGAGGCCCGAGCCGCCCTCCCTGCGAGTCCAGAACTTGTCGAAGACCTCGGTCAGGTCCGCTGGACGGATGTCCGGACCCTGGTTCTCCACCCAGGCCGAGAGCCGGTCGCCGGCGGTCTCCGCGCCCGGGTCGCCTCCGGCCTCGGCTACAACGGCGGCCCCGAGAGTGATGCGCCCGCCGGCCGGCGTCCACTCCGAGGCGTTTTCGAGCAGGTTGGCGAGCAGGCGTTCCACCTGCAGCTCGTCGGCCAGGACCGGCGGCAGGTCCGGCGGCAGCTCGACCCGTACCTCGAAGCCGGCCAGCCTGGGGCCGAGGGACGACAGGACGGCCCCGGTCATCTCGGCGAAGTCCTGCGGCGAGCGGTCGATGGGCAGCCCGGCTTCCAGCTTGGACATGGTGAGCAGGTCCCCCACCAGCCGGTCCAGCCGGGCCGCCTGGCGGTCCATGCCCGACGCCAGCTCGCGCTGCTCCGGGTCCAGGTGGGCCTCCGGCATCAGGAGGGTCGTCAGCCCGGCGCGCAGGCTGGTCAGGGGGCTCTTCAGCTCGTGCGAGATCGAGGAGAGGATGGCCGCCTTGAGCCGGTCGGAGGCCTCCAGCGAGCGCATCCGCTCCGCTCCCAGCGCGGCCCGCCGGCGATCGAGCAGGAGCCCGGCCAGGCCGAGCAGCGCCGCCAGCAGGCGCTGCACCTCGAGGCCCAGAGCGGTTTCCCGGAACCTCAGGACCGCCACGCCGCCCGCGACCAGTACGTGGGCGACCGGGGGGCCGGCCGGAAAGGTGCGGGTGACCTTCAGGCGGCCCTTGTTGAGGTAGGCGCCGACGTTGGTGCCGTTCTCGAACGCCCATCGCGCCCGCTCCAGGTCCTCGGCCGGCAGCTCCGACCCGGCCACGACCTCCGGCCGGCCGTCATCGAAGGCGACCAGGCTGATCGCGGCCAGGCCGCCCCCGGCCACTGCCCGCTCGCAGAGCAGCCTCAGCGCGGCGGCCGCCTCCGGATCGCGGAGCGCTGCGATGGCGACCTCGTTGAGCACGCCCGACTCGCGTGCCGAGGCTTCGGCGCCCGCGCGTCCCGACGCCAGCGAGGCGGCCAGCCGCCCGCCCACGACGGCCGCCACCAGCAGGACGACCAGGTTCAGCAATTCGCGGGGGGCGCTGATGTACAGCGTTCCGTAGGGCGGAACCAGGAACCAGTCGTAGGCGAGGAAGGCGAGGACGGCAGCGAAGACCGCCGGCGGCCAGCCCCAGCGGGCGCCAAGCCAGAGCACCACGAGCAGGTAGGCGACGGCAAGGTTGGGGATGTCGAGCAAGGGCCGGACCGCCCAGATCACGGCGGTCACGCCGGCCACGCCCGCCATTCCGGCCAGGTAGGGAAGCGCCCGCTTCCCGGGCCCTGTCATGCACCGAGAATAGGACCGCTTCGAGGCGACCAGGTCTCGCACGGTGCGGGTGGTCGGCAGTTGAGCGGGATTGTGCGGCCGCCTGTTAAGAAGATTGGCCCTCGAACGTGCGTTCGCTAGGATGGCCGCGTGATGTGTAGCTTCTTCAGTTCATGGCCGCGCCGGCGGGGGGCCTCAGTAGCATCTGGCCGGGATGTTCGAGTTTCAGGTTCTGGCCACCGACGGCACCGCCCGCCGCGGCCTCATCCGCACCGACCATGGCGAGCTGGAGACGCCGGCCTTCTTAGCCGTCGCCACGCGAGCCGCACTGAAGGGGGTGGCACCGGACGCCGCCTGGGCGGCCGGGATTCGCTCATTGATCTGCAACGCCTACCATCTGACGATCCAGCCCGGCCCGGAGCTGGTCGAGGCCGCTGGCGGCCTGCACCGCTTCATGGGGTGGCCGGGCGTGCTGGCCACCGATTCCGGCGGCTTCCAGATCTTCAGCCTTCGCCACGGACAGGTGGCCGACGAGGTCAAGGGGCGCCGCCGGCTGCCGCCGGCA
>JALYYF010000274.1 GCA_030946725.1 Candidatus Dormiibacterota bacterium | reverse complement strand
CGTCGGGGCTCGCCGCCAGTCCCTGCGGGCTGCTGCCGGCCGGCGCCCCGGCATAGGGGCGAACGGAGACACGCGCGGTCTCGCGGTTGCTCCTGGTGTCCACCAGGGACACCGCGTCGCTGTTGGCGTCGGCCACCGCCAGGCGGTCTTTCGACGTCCACAGCATCGTGTTGGGGTGCTGGCCGACCTCGACGGTCTCGGTCACGGAGGCGCCGGCCACGTCTATCACCGAGAGGCTGGCATTGGCCCAGTTGGAGACGTAGAGCCTGGCGCCGTCGCGACTGAACAGAGCCGCGTACGGGTAGCCCCCGACCGGGATCGTGGCCACCAGGTGCCGAGACCGAAGGTCGACCAGCGCGACGTCGTTGGCCAGGTTGTTGGCCACGGCAAGACGTGCGCCGTCGGGGCTGACGCTTAGCCCGATCGGGAAGGGATTCTGTTTGGGGGCGCCGAGCTGGATGTCGCCCTGCTTGGTGAGCGTGCCGTCTCCGGCGACCGCGAAGGTGTGCACCGCGCCGGAGCCCCCGCCGGCCACGTAGGCCTGAGCGCCGTCCGGACTGTAGGCGGCTCCCACGAAAGCGCTGTCGGGCGCCAGGTAGGGGATGGTCTGCACCACCGCACCGGTCTTCGTCGCGACGACCTGAACCGACTGCACGCCGGCGCCGCTGTTGACCACGAGCAGATGACCGCCGTCCGGCGACAGCACCGCGTTGACCGGAAGGTCGCCCAGGCGCGATTGGCTGCCGGCCGGCGTGATCGTGCGTCCGTTTATCAGCAGCCCACCGCCCGGGGTGTGCGGCGCAGCCGGGGCCGGGCCGCGGGTGGCTGCGAAAGCGTCAGCACAGGTGGCCATCAGCGCGACCAGCGCGCAGGCGAGGAAGATCCACGGCGGTCTCCCCGGCCGCTTCGCCCTCGGTTTTCTGGACTCCATCGAAGGCTGCCTAGCTCTAGTACGCAGGAGGCACCGATACGGGTTTACTCGGCCTATCTAAACGGAAGGTGAGCGGGCGAAACGGCGACCGCCCAGTTTCCCTCCCCCTTGCTTGCGGGGAGGGCTAGGGAGGCGGTCCCAGCTGCCCTGCGCCGCCTGGCCCCCCACCTACCTCCCCCCGCGTGCGGGAGGAGGATCTCCCTGCAGGCTGAGCTAGGCCCCCGCCAGGACGGCGGCGCCGACGGCTCCGGCGAGGTCGCCGAGCTCGGTGGGCAGGACCTTGGGCGGACGATCGGCAACGTGCAGCCGGGGACGCATCGCCTCCGCGACCCGGTCCACGAACGGCGTGCCCAGCCGGTCCCCGAGGCCACCTCCGACGATGATCGCCTCCAGGTCGAGCAGGTTCTGAGCGTTGGCGAGCGCGATGCCCAGGGCCCAGACCGCCTGGTCGATCAGGTGCACGGTGACGCCGTCGTGGCTGGCCAGGGCCTTGGCGATCACTCCGCTGGTGGCCCGGTCCCGGCCCCGCTTGTCCATGATGTCGAAGAGCTTGGTGCGCCGGCCCCGGGCCCGCCAGCGCTTGGCGGTGGCCTCGATGGAGCGACGCCCCGCGTAGGCCTCCAGGTGGCCGCGCTTGCCGCAACCACAGCGGCGGCCGCCGTCCCGGACGAGCGTGTGGCCGATCTCGCCGGCGGCACCGAGCCCCACCCGCAGCTCGTCGCCGAGGATGAGGCCGCCGCCCACCCCGGTCCCCACGAAGACACCGAGAAAGTCCTTGAAGGGGCGGCCCGCGCCGCGCTTCCACTCGCCCAGCACAGCGACCCGGACGTCGTTGTCCACCCTGACTTCGGTTCCGCCCAATGCCCGCGACAGCTCGTCACCGACCGGGATCGGCCCCACCTCGAAGCCCGGGACGTTGGGCGAGCTCGCCACCGACGTGCCCTCGATGACCCCCGGCGAGCCCACGCCGATAGCCTTGAGGGCCGACAGTGGCTGCTCGCCGAAGTGCAGGGCGCTCTTGACCGACTCCGACATGGCCGCCATTACCGCTTCGGCGCCGGTCTGCGGCGTGGCGACGCGGAACCTGCCCACGATCTCCTCGCCGTTGAGGACCACGGTCTGGATCTTGGTCCCACCCAGGTCTATGCCCGCTATCAGCCTTGTTGTCATTTCGAGTCCACTAATTGTCGCTGTTCCTCTGCCGCGATGTGACCGCTAGTGGTTCTGGGGTGTCGGTAACCACCCCCCCACCCGGCCTCCCCCCACGCATGGGGGGTAAGGAGAAGGTTCAGGGCTTTGGGGGCGGCAGGTAGTGGGCGGCGACGATTCGTCCGCCGTGCTCCTCCAGGATCCAGGAGGCGCCCTTCTCGTAGCGGACCTCGGAGCGGGCGACCAGACGCAGGCGGACCAGCTCCTCGCAGACGTCGTACATGACGTCGCCGTGCGTGCTCAGGGCCGAAGGCTGGCCCGCGGACTCGCGCAGGAGCGCCAGAAAAGAGGGCAGTCCGGCACCCTCCGCAAGCGCGTCCGTCTCCTCCACCTGCAGGCCCCGGGCACGAGCCAGCGGCTCCACGGTCTGCACGCAGCGCAGGTAGGGGCTTGAGAGGACTCGCTTCAGGGGCATGCCGGCCAGGCTCTCGACCAGGCCTTCCGCCTGCCGCCGGCCTTTCTTGTTGAGCGGCCGCAGGCGATCGTCGCCCTCCCAACGCTCGCGGCTGCCGGCCTGCGCGTGGCGGATCAGGACCTGTTCAGCCACCCGGGCCGGACCGGATGGGGGCCGCGCCACGCAGCAGCGCGCGGTCCCGCTCGTAGGTGAGCACGGGGAGGGCCTCCTCGACGGTGAGCCAGCGCAGCTCGTCGACCTCGTCGGTCGGTCGGAAACGGCCGCCCAGCGGGCGCAGCCTCCAGTAGAAGACGAACTTCGGACGGCCCTTGCGGTCGCGGTACTCGGTGCTGCCGACCGGCTCCCCCAGCTCGCAGCGCAGTCCGGTCTCCTCCTCCACCTCCCTGAGACACGCCTGCTCGAGGGTCTCCGCGCCGTCCAGCTTGCCCTTGGGCAGCGTCCAGTCGTCGTAGGCCGGGCGGTGGACGATGGCGATCTCCTCCCGGCCCGCCTTGCCGGCGCGGGTGACCAGGCCGCCGGCGGCCATAACCCCGCCCTCGCCGGCGGGGTTCACGGGCACCAGCGGCTCACGCAGGCGCCAGCCAGGCTCGGAGCTTCTTCCGGTTGAGCAGCTTCCAGGCCCTCGGCCAGTCCGCGCGGGCGGCGGCGGCTCGCGCGGATTCCCTGGCCAGGAGCTGACCCGCCGCCAGGGCGCGCCGGCCCCCGCCTGCGTTGGCGCGAAGCCAGCCCTGCGCCACCACGGCGTCCTGGTGCTCGCCGAGCACCGTCTGCAGGCCGGCGGCCGCCTTGGCGAACCGCTGGGCTTCCTGGCCGACCACAGGGGCCGCCGCCTCGGCCGCATAGCGCGCGCGCTTGGCCAGTATCCGGGTCTGGTGGAGCTCCTCGTCAGGGGAGTCCGGGCTCAGCGCCCTCACACCCTGGCGCAGCTTCCGCCAGGGCTTGCGCACCTGAGCCGGGAGCACCTCGGCGGCCGGCAGGGCGGCCTCCTCGGTGACCTCCGGATGCTCCGCCGCCTGGACCAGGCGGTTCAGCAGGTCGACGTACCGCTGCTCGCCCAGGGTCTCCAGGAGCCGGTCGCGCTCACGGACGACGTCCTCGTCGAGCCGGCGCAGGATCGCAGCCGCCGGCCGGGCGTCCTCCGGCGGCAGCTCCTTTGCGCTCTCGCGCAGGTGGTCCCGCAGCACCTCGGCGTCGCGCACGCTGCCCAGCTGGTCGGCGAGCCACCCCAGCTCGTCGCGGAGCGAGGTCGACCACTCCTCCTGGAGCAGCGGCTGGAAGGTCCGCAGGTTGGAGCGGAGACGGCGGGTGGCGACGCGGGCCTGGTGGACGTCCTCGGGGTCGCCGCCGAGCCTGATTCCGATGTCGTGCTTCAGGATCGAAGCCACGCCGCTGGATAGCGCCGATCTCACAACGTCGACGCCGGTCGGCGAGGAGGGCAGCGGGACGCTGCTGAGCTCGGGGGGCGCCTGCGCCGCCGGCCCCAGGGCCCGCAGGTGCGCGGGCACCCCGTCGCCCGGAAACGCCCCTGCCTCCTGAAGCCGCGCGAGCAGGCTCGGCAGCACCGCCTCAGCGCCGTCGCGGACTTGGACCTCGACCTCACGGAAGCGGGAGGCCACGCGCCGTCCCTCACGCACCGAGACCTCGTCGTCGGTGACCTCGGCCAGCTCCTGCCCCTCCGGACCGGCGAGAAGCACGCGGCGGCGCAGGATCGACAGCGAGGCCACCGGGCGCACCTCCGCGCCGCGCAGGTAGGCGCGCAGCAGCCCCAGGGCGGCCGGCGGCGGCGTGCGCGGCGAGCCGTCGAACCTCAGGTTGCGGTGCCTGGCCGGCGGTTGGCGGCCACCGGGTGGTAAATCCAGCGTCCAGCCCTCACCGCGCCGATGCCGGAGGCTGAGCCCCGAGCGGGCCAGGCGAAGGTCTGGCGTGTCGTAGTGAACGCTCTCGGTACGGTCCTCTCGCTGGGGCCCGGGCGCGACGCCGTCCGCCAGCCCGGAGAGGTCGGGAAGCCGGAAGCCGGCGCCTACCGCCAGCTTCACCCGCAACTCAGGCGAGGAGGGCTTCACTGTCCAGCAATCGAGCTCGTTCCTGGGCCAGCGCCGCCAGCTGCTCCTGCGCGTTCAAGTGCTTCTTCGTCTCCAGCTTCTGCCAGATCCCGTCCGGCTGCAGGATCCAGGTCAGCGTGTCGTCGGCCAGCTCGATGCTCAGTATCTCCGCGAGCCTTGCCTGGAGGGCCGGATCCAGTATGGGAGCCACGGCCTCGACCCGGCGGTCGAGGTTGCGCTCCATCATGTCCGCCGACCCGATGTAGTAGCGGGGACCCCGCCGATCGCTGCCGAAGCGAAATATGCGGGAGTGCTCCAGGAAGTGCCCGACGATGGAGTGGACGCGGATCCGCTCCGAGAGTCCGGGCACGCCGGGCCGGAGCACGCACATGCCGCGCACGATCAGGTCTATCTCGGCGCCCGCCTGGGACGCCTCGTAGAGCGCGTCCGCTATCTCCGTGTCCTCCAGGCTGTTGATCTTCATCACGATCCGGCCGTCGGACTCACCGGCCTCCTGCCGGATCAGCTTCAGGAGGTTGGAGCGAAGGCTCATCGGGGCGACCAGCAGCCGGCCATAGCTCCGCTGGCGGCTGTAGCCGGTCAGGAAGTTGAAGAGCTGGCTCGCATCGGCGCCCAGCTCCTCGTCGGCCGAGAGGAGGCCGACGTCCTCGTAGGCCTTGGCCGTGTTCGGGTTGTAGTTGCCCGTGGCGACGTGCACGTAGCGCCGGATGCCGTCGGCCTCCTGCCGCACCACCAGGATCACCTTGGCGTGGGTCTTCAGGCCGACCAGGCCGTAGACCACGTGCACTCCGGCGTCCTCCAGGGCCTGGGCCCAGGCGATGTTCGCCTGCTCGTCGCCGCGCGCCTTCAGCTCGACCAGCGCGACCACCTGCTTGCCGGCCTGCGCCGCGCGCGCCAGCGCCAGCGCGATCGGGCTGGCCGGGCCCGAGGTCCGATAGAGCGTCTGCTTTATGGCCAGGACGTTGGGATCGGCGGCCGCGTTGGCGACGAAGGCGCTGACGGAGCTGGCGAAGGTCTCGTAGGGGTGGTGCACCAGGATGTCGCCCTTCTGCAGGGCTGCGAAGAGCTCGTTGGGACGGTCCTCGTAGGCCGCCAGCTGGGAGGCGCTGCCCGAAGCCTGGGTGCGCAGCTTCAGCTGCGGCTGGTCCAGGTCGGCGAGGAAGTTGGCCGCGCTGGAGAGGTCCAGTGTGCCGTTCTCGTGATGGACGTCGTCGGGCTTCAGCTCCAGCTCGCGGACCAGCAGGTCCAGCACGTCCTGCGGCACCTCCGGGTTCACCTCCAGGCGAACCGCGCTGGCCCGACGCCGGTGCCGGCGCAGCTCGCTCTGGATGGCGAGCAGCAGGTCGTCGGCCTCCGCCTCCCTGACCTCCAGGTCGTTGTCCCGGGTGACCCTGAAAACGCCGTGGCTCACGACCTCCATGCCCGCGAACAGCGAGCCGAGGTTGTGGGCGATCACCTCTTCCATGGCCACGAAGCGGTCGCCGGAGACTGCGACGTAGCGAGGCAGCAGCGGCGGCACCTTGATGCGGGCGAATCGCTCCTGGCGAAGCAGCGGGTCGCGGATGACCACGCCCAGGTTCAGGGAGAAGTGGGAGATGTAGGGAAAGGGATGGCCCGGGTCGACCGCCAGTGGCGTCAGCACCGGGAAGATGTTTTGCTCGTAGTAGCGCTCGAGCTGCTGCAGGTCGCGCTTGCCCAGCTCGCCGACGCTGACCACGCGGCAGCCCGCCTCCGCCAGGCCGGACAGCAGCTCCTCGAAGAGTCGCGTCTGGCGCTCCACCAGGCGATCCACCCGCGTCCTTATCTCCGTCAGCTGCTCGCCCGGGGTGCGCCCGTCGGGCGAGGAGTGGGCGGGCGCCGCCTCCTGCTGCTCCTTCAGCCCGGCGACCCTGATCTGGTAGAAGTCGTCGAGGCCGGTCGCGAAGTGGCCGAGGAACCGCATCCGCTCGAGAACCGGGAGCGAGCGGTCCTCGGCACGGGCCAGCACCCGGGAGTGGTAGTCGAGCATCGAGAGCTCACGGTTGAGATAGCGGGCCTCCACCGTCTCAACGGTTGGGGCCGGCTCGCCGGAGGTGGCAGATGATCCCCGTCGAGGGGCGCCGTCAGCGCCTGCTTTGTCCGCCATCTTCATAGGTTAGATGGCTTATATCGATGCGGGGGAAACAGGTTTGACGTGCGGGGGAAACAGGTTTCCCCCCCAGCCCCCTTCCGCAGAGTGGCGTTTGGGAGTCGCTGGGAAGAAACAACTCATACGGCCGGAGTGAATCCGGCCTCTCCCCCACTGTCTGCGCTGCTACTCCTGGCCGGGGGCCGGCAGTGGCCTGTATTGGTCGCAGATCGGCGATTCGGGCCCGGTATGGAAGTTCCAGCGCCGGCACCAGGCGAGGCCGTCGAACTGCCGGCAGGAGCCGCAGGTGACGGCGGCGTTGGACCGGCGCAGCTTGCGCATCCTCTGCTCCGGCCGCTCCCCCGGAAAGCCCTGGTCCCGCCGCTCCATCAGAGGCGCCATGCTACAGCGCTCCCGCGGAGACCGCCGCCACCCTCTTTCTAGTGCAGGAAGTGGCGCTCGCCGGTCATAACCATCGCGGCGTCCATCTCGTCGACGGCCGCCACCACCTCGCGGTCGCGCAGCGAGCCCCCCGGCTGGATCACGGCCGTGACGCCGGCACGGAGGGCGACCTGGACGCCGTCGGCGAAGGGGAAGAAGGCGTCCGAGGCCATCACGCCGCCACGCGCTCGTTCCCCTGCCCGGCGCATGGCGATCTCCGCAGCCTCCACCCGGCTCATCTGGCCGGCGCCCACGCCCACTGCGGCGTGGTCTCGGGCGATCACGATCGCGTTCGACTTGACGTGCTTGACGGCCAGCCAGGCAAACTCCAGCTGCTCCCACTCGTCGGCGGTCGGCTCCCGGTGGCTGACGACGCGGGAGGTCGCCGGGTCGAAGCCGCGCAGGTCCCAGGTCTGGGCCAGGAAGCCTCCCGGCACCGACTGGACCTTGAGTCCGTTCCAGCGGAAGTTGCCCACCTCCAGGACGCGCGTCTTCTGCTTGCGCTCGAAGAGCTCGCGGGCGGCGAGCGTGAAGCTGGGGGCGATCACCACCTCCAGGAAGGCCGGGCCCATCTGCTTGGCCGTCTCGCCGTCCAACTCGCGGTTGAAGGCCACCACCCCGCCGTAGGCAGAGGTGGGGTCGCACTCATAGGCCTTTAGATAGGCGTCGGAAAGCTTCTCGGCGAGGGCCAGGCCGCAGGGGTTGGTGTGCTTGATGATGGCGGCGGCCGGCGCCGGGTACTCGCAGACCAGGGCGCAGGCGGCGGCGGCATCCTGGATGTTGTTGTAGCTGAGGTCCAGGCCCTGCAGCTGCCGGGCCGAACCGATACCGCCCGGGTCGCTGCCGACCCGGTAGAAGGCGGCCCGCTGGTGCGGGTTCTCGCCGTAGCGCAGGCCCTGCGCCAGCACCCCGGCCAGCGGCAGCTCGGTGGGGAACTCGTCGTCGCCGGCGCGCAGCCAGGATGCGATCTGGGAGTCGTACGCGGCCACGTGCGCGAAGGCCTCGGCGGCCAGCCGCCGGCGCTTGAGCTCGTCCAGGTCGCCCTCGCCGAGCGCGCTCAACACCTCGGCGTAGCGCTCCGGGCGGACCACCACGATCACCGAGGCGTAGTTTTTGGCCGCCGCCCGCACCATCGCGGGACCGCCGACGTCGATCTGCTCCAGCACCTGCTCCGGGGTGACGTGCTCGCGGGCGACCGTCTCGGCGAACGGGTAGAGGTTGCAGCAGAGCAGGTCGATGGTCTGCAGGCCGTGCTCCGCCAGCGCGTCCATGTGCTCGGGCACGTCCCTGCGCGCGAGCAGTCCGGCGTGCACGCCGGGGTGAAGGGTCTTGACCCGCCCGTCCAGTATCTCCGGGAACTCGGTGAGGTCGGTGACCGGCCGCACGTCGATGGAGGCCTCTTCGAGCGCCTGGAGCGTGCCCCCGGTGGAGTACAGCTCGAAGCCCAGCCGGACCAGGCCGCGCGCGAAGGCCGGCAGGCTGGCCTTGTTACTTACTGAGAGGAGCGCTCTTTTCGGCAAGTGATCGGGCAAGTAGTTCGATGGCCTCGGGCAGGATGCGGTGCTCTTCGAGCTGGATGCGGGCGTGCAGGCTTGCCGCGGTGTCGTCGGGCTTCACTCGCACTGCAGCCTGGACAAGGATAGGGCCGGCGTCCACCTCGTCGGTGACCAGGTGGACCGTGCAGCCGGTCACCTTGACACCGTGCATGAGTGCCCGCTCCACGGCGTCCATGCCGCCGCCGAATGCGGGCAGCAGCGAGGGGTGCACGTTGAGCATGCGGCCGGCGAAGAAGGCCACAAAGCCCGTGCTCAGGATGCGGTCGTAGCCAGCGTTCACGACCAGCTCGGCCTCCCGCTCTTTGAGCCAGTCGCACATTGCGGCGTCGCGCTCCTCCAGGCTGGCGAACCGCCGCTGGGAGAATTCGCCGAGCGGTATCCCCCGCTCCCTGGCGATTGCCGCGGCGCCGCAGGATGGCCGGTTGGTGGCCACGCCGACCAGCCGGTACCCGAGCTCGGCCAGGTTGCGCAGGTTGCTGCCCCGGCCGCTGGCCAGCACTCCGAGACGGACGTCCGGGGTCATCCGAGCACGA
>JALYYF010000271.1 GCA_030946725.1 Candidatus Dormiibacterota bacterium | reverse complement strand
GGACGCGCTGGCATCTGATCGAACCCCCTCCCAACCCTCCCCCGGAAGGGGAGGGAAAGATGCTGTTCGGTCGTCATCACCGCGGACGCCCCGGCAGCAAGAGCGGCGTCGAGATCCTCCGGGCGGCGCACCAATCCATAGGCCAGGACCGGCTTCGGCAGCTTCCCGCGCAGCTCCGGCGCCAGGTGCTCCAGGACCACGCCAGGTGACAGGGCGGTGCCCACGGGTTGACCGGGATGGCTTTCCAGCGCGCGCTGGAAGCCTGTCGAGTCCAGGCAGTGCACGTGCAGTAGGACCAGGCATCCAAGCTTCACCGCGTGCAGGGCCAGCGCCGGCCGCCTCGTGATCATCGCCCTGATGCCCAGCCGCTCGGCCACGAAGGTGACGGCGGCGGCGTCCGGTGAGAGGCCTTCGACGGTGTCCATGTCCACTGCCGCCGGCCGGCCGGCGGCCGCGCTGAGACGGATGAGCTCCGTCAGACCGAGGTCGTGGAAGAGGACGCCGTCCCCGTCTCCGGCCGGGGGAAGGCGATCCCGCGCGGAGAGCAGCACGCGCGGCAGCGGGACCTCGCCGCCGATCATCAGCTCCACAGGGCCTCCTCGCTGGTGGTGACGGCCAGCGCGCCGGCCGCGAGGACGGCGCTGACGTCTTTCCTGTCGCGGATGAATCCGCCTGCCAGCAACGGCACCGTCAGCCTGGGTAGGACCAGGTCCGTCACCTGCGGAAGGATGACGCCGGGCAGGAGCTCGACAATGTCGGGCTGAGCCCGCGACACCGCGGCTAGTCCGTGGTCCACGGCCAGCTCGCTGAGGCAGAGCACACGCTGGATCGCCGTCACGCCCTCGGCTTTGACGGCCCGCACCGCCTGCCCCTGCGAACTGATGATGGCGTCGGCACCGCTGCGGGCCAGCCAGCGCACGCCGGCGATGTCCGAAGCAAGGCCGTCGACGAGGTCCAGGTGCACCGCGGCCAGCTTCCCGGCCGCGTGGACGCGGCGCAGGATCGGAGTCATCTCGAGGCCGTCGCCGCGGAGGATGAAGATCACCCCCGGCCGGCTGGCCAGAGCGACTTCGAGCTGCTCATCGGTCTTGACCGCGGCGCCGCACGGGAACTCCTGCAGCCGGCGGATGATCTCGGTGACGCCGCCGGCCCCCGGGGAGTCCGCGTGGGCCCTCTTCGTCTCGTTGCTCATGACGCGGAAGCAGATTAGCCGCGCCCCACCCGAGATGGGGACACCGTCTACGGATCCGAGCCGGCAGCGATTCGATCAAGCCGCTGACGCGCCGATGTCGCTGACGGGCGGAGTCGCGGAGAGCGCCCCTACCCTGGGTACGTGCCGCCGGACTTCAGGAGCCGGTGGCCCCCCATCGAGCGTGGGAGTCCCACCGCGAGAATCCCCGGCGTGGGGCGTCCTCGTCGGTCTCGAGGTAGAGGGTCCGGGAGCCGGATCTGTTCGCCTTCATCAGCGGTCCCTGGCTGTTCAGCACGATCTCGATCAGCTCCAGGATGGTGTAGCTCCTCGGGTTCGGCAGCCCATGCTCCGTGAGCGCGTGCACCACCCTGCCCGGCGCGGTCGGCAACTCCGCCAGGTTGGCGAGCTCGAGCTGCTCGAGCAGGTGATCGAGGCGGCTCAGAGTCTGCCGGCGGCTCTCCTTACTCTCGAGCCTCGCGGGGTCGAGCTCCAGCGTGGGCAATCTCGGGTTCTCGTCGGAGGCGTCGAGGTCTTCGTCGAAACCGGTCGGGGCGGGGGGTGCAAGCTGTCCTTGTTCCTGAGGCATCTAAAGCAGTAGACGCATCCGGGGCCGTTTTTGATCATTCCACCTTGGGATTCCGGATGCGGGTCCCGTTCGTGGCCTCTAGCGGCCCTGCGATTCGTCATTTGCTACCGCCATCAGCAGGTCGGCGTGACACTCCAGGCCGGGCCTGCACCAGCAGGCCAGGTTCTTGCCGCGAAGCTCGCGGCGAGCCGCCTCCACCAGTTCCGGATGCTGGCGCAGGTGCTCGCCGTAGAGCCGGACGGCCTCCGGCCGCCCGATGTCCGCGACCTTGTATGGATTGCCCCACTTCGAAGGGCGGCTGACCACCACCGTGTTGGGGGGCTTGCGCCAGCCCCCAGTGCGCCGCAGCTGGACTCGCTGGGGAGCGCTCATCTGCCCTTTCTACGACCTGCGCCGGCGGACGCGATTGTTGACAGCACGAACAGATGTTCGATACACTCCGGGACGTGCTGGGGATGCTTCCGAGGTCCGACCGACAGTCCCCCCGGGAGGGCCTCACAGCCCCCGGCTGCCGGTGGCTCGGCTGCCGGCGACCGGCGACCCACATGGTCGGATGGGTGGTCAGCGGCGTCGGCGTGGTCGGCTCCTACTGCCCCCCGCACGCGGCGGCGATCCGGTCGGCGAGCAGGCTGGCAGACGTCTGGATCAGCTGCTGCTGGGCAGTCGAGGCGGAAGGGATCGCCGCGGCGAAGGCGCCGCTCCCCAGCCACCGCGAGAGTGCGCACTCGATCCAGCTATGGAGGAGTGCCGCGCCCCCGCCAGAGGCTCAACGCCATGGCGGCGACAACGACGATCGGCATCAGCCACCAGGCCTGGTAGCCGGCGCGCAGGAGGCCGTAGACGGCAACCAGGCCGAGGACGATGCCAACCGCCAACAGCCAGTCGTCGCCGACGATGAAGCGGTACCAGAAGCGTCCGAACCCGGCGAGCCAGGTCGCCATCAGGGAGCCGCGCTCGGCACGCGAGGGCGGACTCTGAGACCGCCCTGGGCGAAGAGGTAGGCCGCGGAGAGCGCCCCGTAGAGGACCAGCAGCCCGAGGATGGCCAGGTCTGAGCCCGGCCAGTCTATGCCCACACCCTCCACCGCCCAGAAGGTGCCAAAGGTCGTGAGCAGGAGACCCACGATCAGCTGCAGCACGCTGCGTGGAATTCGCCGTACCGCCGGCTGGATGACGACACCGAGCGCGCCCACCACCACGACCGCAC
>JALYYF010000252.1 GCA_030946725.1 Candidatus Dormiibacterota bacterium | reverse complement strand
CGCATCAGGCCGGGGATCGAGATGTAGGCGAGCGAGTCGGCGCCGATGAAGCGGCGGACCTCCTCGACCGATCGGTTGGCCGCCACCAGCTGCTTGGTCGAGCCGATGTCGACGCCCATGAAGCAGGGGAACCGCATCGGCGGGCTGGAGACGCGGATGTGCACCTCTTTGGCGCCCGCTTTGCGCAGGACCTCGATGATCCGGCGCGAGGTGGTCCCGCGGACGATGGAGTCGTCCACGGCGATGATCCGCTTGCCGCGCAGCGAGCGGCGGAGGGGATTCAGCTTGAGCATCACGCCGGACTCACGCAGCGACTGGTCCGGCTCGATGAAGGTCCGGTTGATGTACCGGGACTTGATCAGCCCTTCCCGGTAGGGGATGCCGGCCTCCTCGGCGTAGCCGATGGCGGCGGGCGTGCCGGAGTCGGGGAGGCCGATCACCATGTCGGCCTCCACGGGCTGCTCCTTGGCCAGCTCGCGGCCCATGCGCAGGCGGGCCTCCTCCAGCTCGCAGCCCTTGATGATCGAGTCCGGCCTGGCGAAGTAGATGAACTCGAAGACGCACATGGCGTGACGGCCGGAGGCCTGGAACTGTGAGCTGCGGACGCCGTGGTCGTCCATGACCACCATCTCGCCGGGCTGGACCTCGCGCACGAAGGTGGCGTTGACGGTGTCCAGCGCGCAGGTCTCGGAGGCCACCACGTGCACCGGCTGGCCTGAACGGGAGTGGCTTCCGCGATTGCCGCCGGGCCCGGCCGCGGCGCGGCCGTTGCTCTTGAGCGGGATGAAGCCCAGGCAGAGGGGGCGGAAGCCATAGGGATCGCGGAGCGCGATCACCGAGGTGGGCGTGACGATGGCGCAGGAGTAGGCACCGACGGTCCTTCCGAAGGCGCGCTTGACCACCTCCTCCCAGTCCGTGCCGTGCGTCTGCTCGATCAGGCGAGCCATCACCTCGGTGTCCAGACCGGTGTCGAAGCGGACGCCCATCTCCTCGAGCTCGCGGCGGAGGGAGTCCGAGTTGATCAGGTTGCCGTTGTGGGCGAGCGCCCCGGGGCCCAGGGTCGGGTGGTGGAAGGGGATGGGATGGGCGTTCTCCGCTCGGCTGGCGCCCGTCGTCGAGTAGCGGGTGTGGCCGATGGCCACGAAGCCGTCGAGGTCCTCGATCGTGGAGGGACTGAAGACCTGCGCGACCAGGCCCATGTCGCGGTGGACGCGCACGCGCTCGCCGTCCCCGACGGCGATGCCGGCCGACTCCTGCCCCCGGTGCTGGAGCGCGAACAGCCCGAAGTAAGCAAGGTTGGCTACCTGGACCTGCCTGCTATGGATACCGAAGATGCCGCACATCGGTCAGCCCCTTAACAACGAGGGTTGCTCCCATCCCGGCCCACCGCTACGCTCGCCGCGGCCCTCAACCCCCGGGCGGGGGGTGGGGTGGTTGGAGGGCGCCGGATGTGCCGGTCGGGAGTTGGCCTGGTGAATGCTCGGTCGGGGGAAGGCCTTCCACGGAGATGCGACTGGCTCAGAGCAGCGCGTTTTCCCACACCTCCCTAAGCTCCGCCAGCCCCACCTTGAGCTGGCCCTCGAACTCCAGGCTGTCGCCTCCCGTGAGCCCCAGCAGCAGCAGCTCGACGCGGTGCCGGCGGGCCAGCGTCTGCAGCTCCGGCATCGCCCGCGACCCGGCGCTGACCACGTAGCGCCCCTGGCTCTCCCCGAAAAAGGCGTTGGCCAGGTCCAGGTCGCCGTGCGAGGCCAGCCCCGCGCAGCGGACTCCCAGCCCGCCCAGCAGGCAGCACTCCGCGAGCGCGACGAGCATGCCACCCTCGGCCACGTCATGCGCCGAGCGCAGCAGGCCCCCGGCGGCCCCGTCGAGCATGAAGTCGCGGACCGCGACCTCCCGCCGCAGGTCGACTTGCGGCGGCCGCCCGGCCACCTGGCCGTGGATCACCTTCAGGTACTCCGAGCCGCCCAGCTCGTAGCGCGTCTCGCCCACCAGGAGGACGAAGTCCCCCGCCGCCTGCAGGCCGGCCTCCAGGCGCTTGCGGTAGTCGGGCAGCAGCCCCACCATGCCGATCACGGGCGTCGGGTAGATCGAGCCCGAGCTCTCGCTCTCGTTGTAGAGGCTGACGTTACCGCTCACGACCGGGATCTCGAGTGCCTCGCAGGCCTCGGCGATGCCGGCCACCGCCTCTCCCAGCTGCCAGTAGACGCGCGGTCGCTCCGGGTTGCCGAAGTTCAGGCAGTCGGTGACCGCCAGCGGCCTGGCTCCGGTCGCGATGACGTTGCGAGCCGCCTCCACGACCGCGATCTGCCCTCCCTGGAAGGGGTCGAGCTCGCAGTAGCGCCCGTTGCCGTCGATGCTGAGCGCCAGCCCGAGGTCGGTGCCGTTGATCCGAACGACGGCCGCGTCCCCGCCCGGGGGCACCACGGTCGCGTCTCCGACCATGTGGTCGTAGCGCCGGAACACCGGCCGCCGGCTGCCCAGGTTGGGGCTGCCCAGTAGCCGCAGGAGCACGTCCCCGGGAGGCGTGATCTCGCCACCGAGGCGCTCCCCGTCCAGCCTGGGCGGCGGCCCGGAGCTCTCCGACTCCAGCATCCGCACCGGAGCCCCGTCGGTCAGCAGCTGGACCGGGAGGCGCGCCACAGCGCGACCTTCCTGGAGGACGACCAGCAGGCCATCGTCGGTGACCTCGCCGACGTCCGCGGCTTCCAGGTCCCACTTCGCGAAGACCTCGCGGACGGCGGACTCGCGGCCCTTCTCGACCACGATCAGCATCCGCTCCTGCGATTCCGACAGCATCACCTCGTAGGGCGTCATGCCGCTCTCCCGGCGCGGCACCCGGGAGACCTCCAGCCGCGCCCCGGCGCCGGCCCGGGCAGCGCACTCGGCGACCGAGCTGGTGAGGCCGGCCGCGCCGAGGTCCTGGACGGCGACCACGCCCTCCACGCCCCGCAGCTCCATGCAGGCCTCCAGCAGGCACTTCTCCAGGAAGGGGTTGCCGACCTGGACCGCCGGCCGCCGCTCCTCGGCGGAGCTGTCCAGCTCCAGCGAGGCGAAGGAGGCCCCGTGGATGCCGTCGCGGCCGGTTTGCGAGCCGACCAGCAGCAGCGTGTTGCCCGTCCCCTCGGCGCGGGCGTGGACCAGCTCGTCGCCGCGAACCAGGCCGACGCACATGGCGTTGACCAGCGGGTTCCCGGCGTAGCAGTCCTCGAAGT
>JALYYF010000229.1 GCA_030946725.1 Candidatus Dormiibacterota bacterium | reverse complement strand
GGCGTCTGCTCCCTGGCCTGCCGCCAGCGCGCCGACTCGGAGAGAGCGTGCTGGGTGCGGGCGATCAGGACCAGGTGCTGGAAGCCGATCTCGGACTCCTCCACGGCCGCCACCGAGGCGGCCAGGGCGTCCATCTCCAGGCCCACGAAGACCAGGTCGGCCGCCGCCTGGTAGCCGAGCTGGCACTCGTGGCGGATCCAGTCGGGGGTGGAGAGGGAGCCCATGGCCTCGCCGTAGTTGAGGCGGCCCAGCTCGCCGGCCAGGCGGGCGGCCTGCAGGGAGAGCTGGTCGCGCCGGCGCAGCAGTAGCCGCAGCTCTTGGGCGATCACGTGGGGGCGCTCGCTGGTGGTGATCAGATCGTCCAGCGCTTGCTCGAGCATGGCCCTGAAGGTAGCGCACATATGTTCGGGGGGCAATGCTCAGAGCTGTTAAGAAAGAGGCTGCTGAGAGGGCCCCCTCCCTTACCCTACCCCAGTCGGGGGAGGGATCTGCCTTATTGAGACCCCCTCCCTGACCCTCCCCGCAAGCAAGGGGGAGGGAGAGTTCTCCAGGGGAGGCGCCCGGTGGGGCGCCTCCCGGAGTGTCAGCGTTCGGTGTTGTCGTCGAAGGTGCGGGGGACGCGCGCCAGTGTCAGGTAGATGTCCTGGTCGTGGACGGCATCCTGGTCGGCCTGGAAGGCCTGGGGGATGACGACCCGGTTGTCCGACCAGATCGGCGCGGCCACCTCACCGATGACCGTTATGCCGGTGTAGTCGCCCATGAAGCCGGCCTGGTTGCCGTCTGGGGGCGGGAAGAGCGGAGAGACCGGCCGTGCCGCGTAGGGAGTCGCCCTGCCGTGGCCGCCGGAGAGTGTGAAGTCGGAGTTCTCAGCCTGAACGCCAGGCTGACCTGGGTTGAACACCCCTCCCGGCGGGGGCGTGTTCTGGTTGGGCACCTGACAGGTGCGGTAGTAGCTGACGGCCACGTGGTCGGTGGTCGTAGCCTCGGTCACTTTGGGTGCCGCCGCGGCGGTGCTCGGGCAGAGATCGTGGCTCTGGAAACCGCTGACGCCGCTACTCGGGCTGTTGGGGCAGTTCGCGTTGTTGGCGGCCAGCGGACCGCTGCACACCACGTCGACCGCGGCCTCGTAGTGGTCCTTGCCGCGGTCAGGGTTGACCGGGGAGCTGGCCTCTTTCCAGGTCAGTCCGCCGTCGGTCGACTCGCTGAGCTGGATGTCGAACTCGCCGGCCCGGTAGTCCTGCCAGGTCGCGTAAAGGTGGCCGTTGCCGTGGTTGGTCGCGATGCGCGGGAAGTCGTCCGTGCGGACGAACGAGCCCGGAATGCACTCTTCCGGTCCGCGCCCAAAGTCGCACTGCGGCTCGCCCTTGGTCACGTCGTTACCGACCTTGACAGGGCTGCCGCAGTTCAGGTGCGCGGTGCCCGCCGGCGAGCTTCCGCTGGGACGGCAGTGGACGGCCAGCTGCTGCGAATTGACGGTGGAGACCGGCGTGTTGGCGTTGTTGAAGACGACGGCCAGGTCGCCGTTGGGCAGCGTCATCGGGTCAGAGCCCTGGTCGTTGTTGCAGGCGTGCGGGTCCTGCGTCGGGTCGAACTGGTTGCCGAGCACGCAGAGCGTCGGCGAGATGCCGCTGATCAGCTCGGGCGTCGACCAGGTCCTGGCGTGGTCAGTCGACATGGAGCCATAGATCGGCGCCGCGCAGAACTGCGCCGCCCCGCAGCTTGGATCGAACTTGAACACCGTCCAGGTGATGTACACGTTGTCGACGTTGGGGCTGCTTCGGGTGGTATCGACGACGATGAACTCCTTGTCGTGCGCCGCCAGGTTGCTGTTGTCCTCAGCCACCACGTAGCGGCGGCTGAAGGGCGCGATGTCGTTGTAGAACGTCCCGGCGGCGCCGGAGAGCGACTCGGCCACTACGACGGCGCTGCCGACGCCGGCGGCGCGGTCGAAGATGATGTTGCTGTAGAAGGCGCGTCCTTCCAGGTCGACCGCGACCGCCGGGTCGCTGCCGCCGTCATAGGTGAAGAAGTTGCCGTCGCCACCGACGATGGTGTGACGGTTGGG
>JALYYF010000209.1 GCA_030946725.1 Candidatus Dormiibacterota bacterium | reverse complement strand
CGGGCCATGACCTCGAGCAGCTCCATCTCCAGGTCCTGCGGATGGGAGGTCATGAAGCGCACCCGGCGCAAGCCGTTCAGCTCCTGAACGGCCCTCACCAGGGCCGCCAGCCCGCCGCCTCCGCCTGGATCTCGATAGTCGTCCACGTTCTGACCGAGCAGCACAACCTCCCGCGCCCCGTCCGCCACGGCCTGCCGGCACTCCGCCAGCACGCGACCCATGGGGACGTGGACCTCGCGACCACGGACACGGGGAACGATGCAGAAGGTGCAGTTGTGATCGCAACCCTGGATCACGTTCACGTAGTGGCTGATCCCGGTCCGTCCGGCCACCGGCAGTGGCTCTCCCTGCGCCCAGTCGTAGCGTGCGCCGAGCTCACCTATGAAGGGCTGGTATTCGCCGATGGGGACCACGGCGTCCAGGTGGGGGAACCGCCGTTTCAGCTCGTCCCCCTCTTTGCGGACCAGACAGCCCGTCAGCGCGATGGTGCGGCCTGGAGTCTTCCAGCCACGGAGCTCGTGGAGCTTGGAGTACACCTTGTCCTCGCTGGCCTGGCGCACGACGCAGGTGTTGAGGACGGCGATGTCCGCCGCCTCGATGTCCGCCGCCTCGACGTATCCCGCCGCCAACAGTTGCCTGGCCAGGCTCTCCGAGTCGGCCAGGTTCATCTGGCAGCCGACGGTCCAGACCTTGAAGCTGCGAGCCCTGGTCAGCGGACCTCCACCAAGAGCCTGATCCCGGTTCGCTCCTCCCCGTCGATGGAGATATCGATGAAGGAGGGGATGCAGATGATGTCGATCCCCCCGGGAGCGACGTAGCCACGCGAAATGGCTATGGCTTTGACCGCCTGGTTGATGGCCCCGGCTCCGATGGCCTGGACCTCCACACGGCTCTGGGTTCGAATCACACCCGCGATGGCGCCGGCAACGGCCACGGGCTTGGAGGTGGCCGATACTTTCAGTATCTCCACCGGGCTACGGCCCTCCCCCGTCATTGCTGCAGGCTCCCCCGTCAATTGTGTTCTCGATCGATGCGTTGAATTGAGACCGCCCGTCCGGTGGGCCTGCTAATCGTAACCAGTACTGAATTGAATGTCACGATGCCCCCTGCGGTCTCGAACCGATAGGGCATCCCGGTGAGGAAGCGCTTGAGCGCCGCGTCTTTGTTCACTCCGATCACGCTGTCGCGAGGACCAACCATACCAACGTCGGTCACATATGCGGTGCCGCCAGGTAGGATCCGGTGGTCGGCGGTGGGTACGTGGGTGTGCGTCCCGACCACCGCGCTGACCCTACCGTCCAGGTGCCATCCCATGGCCTGCTTCTCGCTGGTGGCTTCGGCGTGCATGTCGCAGAAGACGATCCGGACCTCCGGATGAGCCGAAAGGACCTGGTCCGCCGCCCGGAAGGGGTCGTCCAGGTCTGGCATGAACACCCGGCCCTGCAGGTTCATGACCAGCACCTGCTCACCGTCGGCGGTGACCACGGCGGCCCCTCTCCCGGGCACACCGGGAGGGAAGTTCTGCGGGCGAAGCACGTCCTCGAGCTGGCCGATCTCGTCCACGAACTGCTTCTGGTCCCAGACGTGATTACCGGTCGTGATCAGGTCCGCGCCGGCGGCCCGGATCTCGGCTGCGGTCTTGGCGGTGATGCCGGAGCCTCCGGCAGAGTTCTCGCCGTTCACGATCGTGAGGTGCGGTTCGTGCTCGGCCTTCAGCGCCGGCAGCAGGGCGACGACCGCGTCCCGGCCAGGCCGTCCCACCACGTCTGCCACGAACAGGATCCGGAAGTCGTCACTCGCCCCACTGGAGGCGCCGCTCTGAAGCGTCAAGGCCTAAGCAAAACAGAAATCGAAGTGGCCACGGAGGCCGACACGGTGCCGGGCGCGACCAACAAAAAAGGGGAGGCCCATATGGGCCTCCCCCTCTATTTGGCGTATTCGGTAGCGCGAGTCTCGCGAACCACGGTGACACGGATCTGGCCGGGATAGCTCAGCTCGCTTTCGATGCGCTTTGCGATGTCCCGCGCCATGAGCTGCGCCGACGAATCGTCGATCTGCTCTGGACGGACCAGAATCCGGACCTCGCGTCCGGCCTGGATCGCGTAGGACTGCTGGACTCCCTTGAACGAATTGGCGATCTCCTCCAGCTTTTCCAGGCGCTTGATGTAGGCATCCAGCGTCTCCCGGCGAGCGCCGGGCCTTGCCGCCGAGATGGCGTCGGCGGCGATGAGGAGGACCGCTTCCATGGTGTGAGGTTCCTCGTCGTAGTGGTGGGCACGGATTGCGTGAACCACCGGCGCAGGGACACCGTGCCTCTGGACGAGGTCGGCCCCGATGACCGCGTGAGAGCCCTCGACCTCGTGGTCGATGGACTTGCCTATGTCGTGCAGTAGCCCCGCCATCTTGGCGAGGCGCGGGTCGGCACCGATCTCCGACGCCATCATGGCGGCCAGGTGCGCCACTTCCTTGGAGTGGCTGAGAACCTGCTGGCCATAGCTGGTACGGAACCGGAGGATGCCCAGGTGCCGGATGATCTCCGGATGAAGGCCCTGGATGCCGACTTCCAGGACCGCTGCCTCGCCCTCCTCCTTGATGCGCTGCAGGACCTCCTGCCGCGCCTTCACCACCGTTTCTTCGATGCGGGCCGGATGGATCCGCCCGTCGACTATGAGCTTGTTCAGGGCCGTCCGGGCCACCTCTCGGCGTACCGGATCGAAGCCGCTGATGACGACCGCCTCCGGCGTGTCGTCGATGATGAGGTCGATCCCGGTCGCCTGCTGGAGGGCTCGGATGTTGCGTCCCTCGCGGCCGATGATGCGACCCTTGATCTCTTCGTTGGGCAGCGGCAGCACCGAGACGGACGTTTCCGCCGTCTGATCCGCCGCGATGCGTTGAATCGCCTCCGTCACAACTGCCCGGGCCCGCTTCTCACTTTCGTCACGGGCAGCGAGCTCCGACTCGCGGACTCGCCGGGCAACCTCCCCGCGCAGGTCCTGCTCGACCTGCCCCAGAAGCACTCCCTGCGCTTCCTGCCGGGTCATGTTGGCGACCCGCTCCAACTCTCTTAGCTGTTGTTTGGTGGATTCCTCGAGTTCGACACGCATCTCCTCGAGGGCCCGCTCCCTAGCTCCGATGCCCCGCTCGCGCCGTTCGAGATCATCGACCCGGCGCTCCAGGTTCTCCTCCTTCTGATGAAGTCGGCGTTCGTAGACCTGGACCTGAGCACGGCCTTCCCGCGCCTCCTGCTCTGCGGCGGTGCGGATCTTGACGGCCTCTTCCTTGGCCTCCAGCAGCCTCTCTTTGACGCTGCTTTCGACCTCGGCGAGGCGCTGGTTCGCCCGGGCCTCCTGCGCCGACCGTTCCGCGTTCTCGACGACGCGGGCGCGCTGGTTGGCACTCCTGGTGAGGAGAAGGACGATACCCCCGGCTAGGACTGCGGTGGTCACCACCAATAAGACGACGACGTATATCGACATTGGTTGGCTCACCTCTGCTTATTCGGTTTTGAAGGTGCTGAACCAAGCGAGGGATTCGTTCAGCTCCTCGCGGGTGGTCAGAACGTTCATGAGCGCGCGCGGCCGACGCGCCGTGCGCGTTACTCATCCGATTCTAAAGATCACCCCGTCTCTTCATCAAAGCAGCCTGCAGTGCCGGGGGATGCAAACGATCGTAGGGGCGAGCCACGGCAAGGAATTCCCTCCCCCTTGCGCGGAGGGTAAGGGAGGGGGTCTTAGGCAGAAGCGGCTCGGTCTATCGCGGAGCCGGCCTGCATGATCGGTACCCCCTCCCTCCCCTCCCCGCGAGCAAGGGGGAGGGAGAAATCTAGGGTTCGTCGAGCTGGGTGCTCAGGGCTTCGCGAATGACTTCCCGAGAGAAGCCGCGGCGCTGGAGTCGGGCGGCCGTCCGGCGCGGGTCTCCGGTCATTGCGCTGCCGCCCAGCAGACTGGCGCTGGCCACCTGGTCGCTCCGGTCGAGATCGCTCAGGGCTTCCTGTGCCAGCGTCCTCGAGATGCCCTTGGCGGCGAGCTCCTGCGCGATCAGCGCAGGTCCGCGCGAGCTGGACCTCCGTGCCACCAGCGCTCGCGCGAAGGCGAGGTCGTCGAGATAGCCGAGCTCGCCGAGGCGGCTCAACGTCTCCTCGATTTCACCGGCGGGGCAGCGGCGCTGAAGGAGCTTCCGGCGCAGCTCCGCGGTGGCGTGAGGCCGGAGAGCCAGCAGACGGAGCGCTGTGGCTTTGGTTTCGGGTGGTTTGGGAGCTTCGGCCGGTGATTTGTCAGTCGCGCTTCGTCTACGCGTCGTCGACACCGGCCGCCGCCCCATTCCGCACTGTGACCGAGGTTCGGAGCGGCGCGCTGGCCTGCCCGGCGGCCTTCTCGCGGACCTTGGCGTCCATCTCACCGGCCAGCGTCGGGTTCTCGCGGAGGTAGTTGCGGACGTTCTCGCGGCCCTGGCCAAGGCGCAGTTCGCCGTAGGACATCCAGGTGCCGCTCTTCTCGATGATGCCGAACTCGACGGCGGCATCGATCAGCGCGCCTTCCCTCGAAATACCCTCGTTGAAGAGGATGTCGAACTCGGCGGACCGGAAGGGCGGGGCGACCTTGTTCTTGACCACCTTGACCTTCACGCGTGAGCCAATGCTGTCGAGTCCCACCTTGATCACCTCGACCTTGCGAATGTCGAGGCGGACCGAGGCGTAGAACTTGAGCGCGCGGCCTCCCGGCTGCGTCTCGGGGTTGCCGAACATGATCCCGACCTTCTCACGGAGCTGGTTCAGGAAGATCACGGTCGTGCTCGACTTGGAGATCGCGGCCGTCAGCTTGCGGAGCGCCTGCGACATGAGCCGAGCCTGGAGACCGACGTGGCTGTCGCCCATGTCTCCCTCGATCTCCGCCTTGGGGACCAGGGCGGCCACCGAGTCGATGACGATGACGTCGACTGCGCCGCTCCGTACCAGCACCTCAACGATCTCGAGCGCCTGCTCCCCGGTGTCCGGCTGGCTGATGAGGAGGTCGTCGATGCCGACCCCGATGCGCGAGGCATAGAGCGGGTCGAGCGCATGCTCGGCGTCGACGAAGGCGGCCACGCCTCCCTGCCGCTGCGCCTCGGCGATGACGTGCAGGGCGACGGTCGTCTTGCCCGCCGACTCCGGACCGTAGATCTCGACCACCCGCCCGCGCGGCATCCCGCCGACGCCGAGCGCCAGGTCGAGTGGGAGGGCGCCCGTGGGGATCACGGTGACCTCGCGCCCGGCGGCTACCTCGCCAAGCTTCATGATCGAACCCTTGCCATAGCTACGCTCGATCTGCTGGATCGCTGTGCTCAGGGCCTTGTCTTTTTCCACGTTGCCTCCTGGCGGTGCTGCATCTGTTCGAGGGCGGTTGCTGAAATGAGTCTGGGATCTTTCCGGGGCTGGGTCAAAGTCCTTAACAGGCATGGGCGGACCTGCAAAGCATACGAACGCCTGTTCGAGAAATCAAGCGGGAATGTGTGCCAGCAGGAGATTGAGCGCCTCGTCGACCGACCTGCGGCGGTTCTCCCAACGATCGCCCTTGAAGGTGAAGCTGCGCCCCTCCCCGGGCCCGTCGCCGGCAAGCCAGAGGTGCGTCAGCCCGATCGGCTTGCCGGAGCCGTTGGCCTCCGGCCCCGCGATACCGGTGATGGAGACCGCAAGGTCGGCGCGGAGCAGGCGGCGCACCCCCTCAGCCATGGCGCGCGCGACCTCGGTGCTGACGGCACCGTGCTTCTCCAGGAGTTCCTCGGGCACTCCCAGGAGCTTGCTCTTCACCTGGTTGGTATAGGCCACCACCCCGCCCTGGAAGTAGGCCGAGCTCCCGGGCTGGTCGGTGATGGCCGCGGCCAGCAGCCCTCCGGTACAGGACTCCGCGACCGCCACCGTCAGCTTTCCCGAGCCGAGACGCTCCCCGATGCGGCGCGCCAGGGGATTCACCGGCGACTCGGCCCCGGGTGCCCCTCCGCCCGGCGCCGGCGGCAGCCTGCCGGCGGGTGTGTCCACGTGCTGGAAGAGCAGGACGTGGCGGAAGCGCCAGAGGTAGTCGAGGCCGCTCAGCACGGTGAAGGCGACGGCGAAGCCCACCGCGAGGGACGCCCACACGTGAAGTGCCGGATAGGGCCGCTGAAGGATCAGGAGGAGGACGGCAAGCACCTGGGAGACCGTCTTGGTCTTCCCGAAGGGCGTGGCCGCGATCACCCGCCCCTGGCTGGCGCTCAGCGAGCGGAGGACGGTGATCACCAGCTCGCGACCGAAGATCACGATCACGACCCAGGCGGCCAGCTCTCCCAGCTGCACCAGGACGATGAGCACGGAGAGGATGAAGAGCTTGTCCGCGAGCGGGTCGAGAAACTTGCCCAGCTCCGTCACCTGTCCCCGCCAGCGCGCCAGGTTGCCGTCCAGCGTGTCGGTCAGCGACGCCAGCACGAAGAGGCCGGCGGCCAGCTGGTCGTGGTACGGGAACCGGATCAGGAGGAGCACCATCAACGCCGGAATGGCGAGGAGGCGGCTGGCGGTGAGGACGTTGGGCAGATTCATCCGGAGAGAATTCTGGCGCCACAACCCCTCGCCGGTGAGGGCGATCTCACTGTTTCCTGGCAAGCCACCCCGTGAATCCGCGCGCCTGGCCGCCGCAGAGGTCGATCGGCCAGTTCCTGCCAGCCGGTCGAGCTGAGAGGCGGGCATGAATCGATCGCTGGCCAGGCGCCTCACGGTCCGCCTGCTCGCCGTGCCGCTCGGCGGTCTCCTGGCGTCCTTCCTGATGTTCGCCGCCCTGCACGTCCTGCCGGGCGACCCCGCCGCTCGGGAGGTGCACCAGTCACCCGAGCAGTACGGTCGCGCGCTGCACGCGCTCGGGCTGGATCAGCCCCTGCCCGTACAGTACGTGCACCTGATGGGCCGCATCCTGGACGGGGATCTCGCTCAACGGCTGCGGCCGGAGGCGATGGTCACGGGCGAGCTGGCCCTGTGCGCGGCGATAGTCGCTCTCAGCCTGGGCGTGGCGGTGGGCGTGTTCGCCGCGGCCAACCGGGGGACCTGGATGGACCGTGCCGCGATCAGCTCCAGCCTGCTCATCGTGTCGATCCCGAACTTTGTCTGGGCGACGGTCCTGGTGCTCATCTTCGTCACCGGCGCCTACACGCTCAGCGGCGGCCTGTTGGCCTACGACGTGGGACCGTGCTGCCGGCCGGACCAGATCTGGCTGCCCGTCCTGGCGCTGGCGCTTCCCTTTGTCGGCTACATCGCGCGGCACACTCGCGCGGCGATGCTGGAGGTGGTCCGGCAGGACTTCGTCACCACCGCGCGCGCGAAGGGCCTGATGGAACGACTGGTGCTGCGCCATCACGTATTCCGGAATGCCGCGCTGGTGCTGGTCACGGTCGCCACGCCCGAGCTGACCAGGCTGCTGGTGGGCTCACTGGTCATCGAACAGGTCTTTTCGGTCCCCGGACTCGGTCACGAGCTGATCGGATCGATCCTCAGCCGCAGCTACGACACCGCCGTGGGGGTCTTCGTCTACTACGCGGTCCTGATCGGCCTCGCCAACCTGATCGTTGACCTGAGCTATCCGCTCCTGGACCCCCGGATCCGGCTGTAGTTGCTGAGAAGGACCCCCTCCCTACCCTCCCCGCAAGGGGGAGGGAGAAATCACGGGGTCTATCCTTCTACCCCGATTCGCTCCAGGAGTTCGTCGACGTCGGGGAGGTTCATCAGCACTTCGCGGGATTTGCTGCCCTGGTAGCTGCCTACCACGCGGTGTTCGGCCAGCTGGTCCACGATGCGGCCGGCCCTGGAATAGCCGACGTTGAACTTGCGCTGGACCAGGGAGACCGAAGCCCCGCCCTCGGCCGCGACCGCCCGAGCGGCGCGCGAGAACAGCGGGTCCAGGCGGCGCTCCGTCTCCGGGCCGGCTCCGTGGTCGCCGCCGCCGGGGTCGTCGAGCACCTCTTCGATGTAGTTGGGGTCCCCCTGGCCCTTCCAGAAGCGCACGAGGCCCTCCACCTCCTTGTCGGAGATGAAGGCTCCCTGGATTCGGGTCGGCTTTCCGGCGTCGACCGGCTGGTAGAGCATGTCTCCGCGACCCAGCAGCTTCTCGGCGCCGCCGGTGTCGAGAATGACCCGGCTGTCGACCTGGGAGCCGACCGCGAAGGCGATGCGCGAGGGGATGTTGGCCTTGATCAGGCCGGTGATGATGTCGGTCGAGGGCCGCTGGGTGGCGATCACCAGGTGGATGCCGACCGCACGGGCGAGCTGGGCGATCCGGCAGACCAACTCCTCGATCTCGCCCGCGGCGACCATCATGAGGTCGGCCAGCTCGTCGATGACCACGACGATGTAGGGCATGGTCCGGGCTCGCCGCTCCTTGGCGCGCTGGTTGTAGCCCGCGATGTTGCGCACGCCTTCCGCGGACAGCAGCTTGTAGCGCCGGTCCATCTCGGCCACGGCCCAGCGCAGGGCCGAAGCCGCCTGGTGCGGCTCCACGATGACGGGCGTGGCAAGGTGTGGCAGGCCGTTGTATCCGTTCAGCTCCACCCGCTTGGGGTCGATCATCAGGAACCGGAGCTGGGCCGGCGTGGCCTGCATCAGAAGGCTGCAGATCAGCGAGTTGATGCACACGCTCTTGCCCTGGCCGGTGGCGCCGGCGATCAGCAGGTGGGGCATCCTGGTCAGGTCCCCGGAGATCGCCTGGCCGGAGACGTCGTTGCCGAGGACGATGCCGAGCATGTGGGTGCCGGACTTGAAGGCCGTCGACTCCACGACCTCGCGGATGGTGACCAGCGAAGCCGCCCGGTTGGGGACCTCGATCCCGACCGCCGCCTTGCCGGGGATCGGCGCCTCGATGCGAAGTGGCGCTGCGGCGAGTGCGAGCGAGAGGTCGTTCTGCAGTGAGACGATCTTGCGGACCTGGACCCCGGCGGCGGGCTGGAGCTCGTACTGGGTCACCGCGGGTCCGGTGTTGACCCCGATCACCCTCGCCTCGACTCCGAACGTGCCCAAGGTCCCTTCGATGACGCGGACGTTCCGCTTCACCTCCTCCTGCATGCGCTCCTTCTTCGCGATGACGCTATCCAGGA
>JALYYF010000196.1 GCA_030946725.1 Candidatus Dormiibacterota bacterium | reverse complement strand
AGCGCGGCCGCCACGTGGATCGCGTCGAGGGAGCGCAGATCGGCTGGCATGAGGCCGCCTGCCTGCTCGAGCATTTCTCGATCGATGTCCACCATGGCGATGTTCCGAAGCTGCCGCCGGACCTTGGCTACATGGTCCTGGGAAACGCGCATGGCAGCCCGAAGCGCCTCCGTTCTCAGGAGCGCTGAGGAGACGCGAACTGAGCGGGAGTCAAGGTAGCGTTGTAGAGCGACCGTCTCGGCCTCCGGCGTGATGAGCTTCATGAACGCCGAGGTATCCAGATAGACGTACCTATCGCTCATCGGCCCTGAGATCGGCAAGGGCCTGGGATCCCGAGGGAGCGCCGGGTGGTGCAGGCAGCGGCTCCTCATCAAGAAGATCGCCTTCAGCAGGGATGGCCCGCCCCTCGGCGACCAGCTGGTCCAGTTGTCTGCGGTATCGAAGTGGCACGATCCGGGCCACCGGATGACCATGGTCAGTGACTTCCACCGCCTCACCTGATGCCACTCGTCTCAGCACAGCGCTGATGTTGTCCCGAAGTTCGCGGACGCCAACCCTTTCCATGAGGCCACACCATACCATGCTGCGTACCATTGTGGCCATAATCGCGCGGGAGTGGCTGTACCTGCTGCCGCGCCCCATCCAGACCTAGGCTTTGAGCGTGCGCGTACACGTGATCAGCGACATGGAGGGGGTTGCCGGCATCACCAGGCGGGAACAGGTGACGGGCGGTGAGGCGCTATACGAGGAGGGCCGGCGGCTCTACACCGAGGAGATCAACGCCGCGGTGCGAGGTGCCAGGGCGGGGGGTGCCACCGAGATCGTGGTGATGGACTGCCACGGGGCCGGCAGGGGCTGGGACTTCAACTCGCTGATCCCGGAGTTCCTGGATCCCGGCTGCGAATACGTGGTCCAGGAGCACTGGACCGAGTACACCGACTTCCTGCAGTCGGGCTGCGACGCGGCGATGCTCGTCGGCATGCACGCCCGGGCGGGAGTCGCCGACGGGGTGATGAACCACACCGTCTCCGGCCAGTCCTGGCAGAACCTCTGGTTCAACGGGACGCTGGTCGGCGAGACCGGTATCAACGCCGCGCTGTGCGGGGCCTGGGGCTGCCCGGTCCTCATGGTCACCGGCGACCAGGCGGTCTGCCGGGAGGCTCGCGAGCTGCTCGGCGATGGCCTGGTGACAGCGGCGGTGAAGACGGGGATCGGCCGATTCTCCGCCCGCCAGCTGCCCGCGCGGCGCGCCCGCGAGCTGATCGAGGAGTCCGCCGGCCGAGCGCTCCGCGACCTCGGAGCCGTCCCGCCCTACGAGCCCGGACGACCCTGCGAGATCGAGGTCGAGTTCGTCCGCACCGACGCCTTCGACAGCTACCGGACCAAGGCGGGCGTGCAGGTCGCCGGTGAGCGGAGGATCAGGTCGCGGGCTGAGAGCTGGTGGCCCGCCTGGAGGCAGTTCTTCCTCTAGCCGGAGCACCGGTGAGCGCGGTCGGGGGGCCGCCGGATCACGGCTGGCGGTTGTTACGATCTGCGCCCGATGCGAAGAGGGATTCTGTTCGGCGTGGCATGCCTGATGGCATTGGCACCGCTTTCATGCAGCAATCGACCGTCGACCGCGTCTGCGTCGCCTGCCGCCTCGGTCAGCCCCAACCCGATCGTCGCGTCGGGCTCCTCCCCGGGCACCACGCTGGGCTCACCGACCCCGCTGGCCAGCGCCCCCGTCAAGGACATCATCCTGGTGAGGTCTCTGGGCATCGACGCCTCCATCACCGAGACCAGCTGCGCCGACACCACACTGCTGACCGTGGTCCCCGCCGGCGGCACCATCATCTACGCCGACTGCGGGGGGTACTGGCGGTTCGTGGCCTCCGACTCAGGGCCGCTGGCCGCTCTCCTGTCCGCTCCCGTGGGAACGCAGGTCGAGTGGGTGAACGGGGCCGGGCTCCCCATGCTGAAGGTCTTGAACGGCTCCGTGGTCACGGTGGCCAGGGACACCGCCTCCGGTCAGTTCCCGGGTCATGGCGTCCCGCCCGGGGCCGCCCTCGCCTTCATCCAGCTCCGCAGCGGCAGCCAGCAGACCGAGCTGGCAGCCAAATAGGTGGGCGAGGACGTTTGCAGAGGGCAGCCCTTCAGGCCGTCCAGTGGCTGTGGTGTCCGAAGAACGCGATCGCGGCCACGACCAGCACCGCGGCGAGGACCAGGAGACCCTCCATCCCGGTCAGGTCGGGAGTGGTCAGAACATACTTCATGGCCGCGATCGCGAGGATCAGCACGGCAACCGGCGCCAGGCAGCCCAGGAGGCAGCCGAGCGGGCTCCTGATCACGAGGCGTGTCCGGCCCTGGTGGCAAGCACGGTGTCCCTCGAGCTTAGCCCCAGCTCTTCCCCTCCGGTGTATGCAAGCCGGCTCCGAAGCCGACCGAATCTATCTCCAGCGCCTGCAGCATCGGCACCTTGCCGGCATGGCCCTCCAGCCTGGCCTTGACCCGGAGGAAGGGCCGCATCCTGACCAGGGAGCGCCGCTCCTCGTAGAGGTCGGGCGGGATCATGACGTTGGCCAGCCCGTGCTCGTCCTCCAGCAGCAGGAACACGATCCCCCTGGCCGTGCCCGGGCGCTGGCGGCAGACCACCAGCCCAGCCGTCTCCACCGTCCGCGGCGCCCTCATCTCCTGCAGGTCACGCGTGCTCGACACCCCATCCAGGAGCGCCGGGCGCAGGAAGCTCATCGGATGCGAATCGGGCGAGAGGTGGAGCACCCGGTAGTCGGCAGCCATCTTCTCGAAGCCGTCGAAGTCGGGCAGCGCCAGCTCGTCCTGCTCGGTCGGGATGGCCAGGTGGAGCTGGCGGATGGCCGGGGGCGCCGAGAGCCGGGCCCGCTCCAGGCCGTCGGCGAAGAGCCCGAGCTGCCAGAGCAGCTCGCGGCGGTTCAGGCCGAAGCCGTCCAGGGCGCCCGCCTGGATCAGGTTCTCCAGCGGCTCCCTTCCGAGCCCGGTTCCGTGCGTGAGCTCGAACAGGGAGCGGTAGGGCCCGGCGCGATCGCGCTCCGAGACGATGGCGGTCGCCCCCGCCCTCCCCACTCCCTGCACCTGCCCGAGGCCCAGGCGGACCGCCCCCTTCTCCACCGTGCAGTCCTCCCGGCTCACGTTCACGTCCGGGCGCAGGACGTCGACACCGTGGCGATGGGCGTCGTTGGTGAAGACGTGGGGCGGGTAGAAGCCCATCGGCCAGTTGTTGTAGAGGGCGCAGTAGAACTCCGGCGCGTAGTACTCCTTCAGGTAGGCGGACTGGTAGGCGAGCAGCGCGAAGGCGGCCGCGTGGCTCTTCGGGAAGCCGAAGGAGGCGAAGCCGCAGAGGCCCTCCCAGAACTTCTGCGCCGTCTCGCGCGGCATCAGGCGCTCTTCGGCTCCCTGCATGAAGATCTCCTGATAGCGCTCGATCGACTGGCCGACGTCACGCCGGCTGAGCAGGCGGCGGAAGCTCTCCGCCTGGCCGGGTGACATGCCGCCCATGTTCATCGCCACCTGGACCACCTGCTCCTGGAAGAGCACCACGCCGTAGGTCTCCTCCAGCACCTTCTCGACGCAGGCCGGGACGTCCGGCTTGTAGGACTGGTTGCGCCGCATCGCCTCCCGCTGCCGGACGTAGGGATTGACGGCGCCGCCCACGATGGGACCTGGCCGCACGATGGCGACCTGCACGGTGAGGTCGTCCAGGGAGCGCGGCTGGGTCCGCGGCAGCATCTGGGATTGGGCTCGCGACTCGATCTGGAAGACGCCCACGGTGTCGCCCTCCTTGATGCGGTCGTAGACGCGGTCGTCGCCGAAGTCGATGCGTGAGAGGTCGACGACCTGGCCGCGCTGGTCCGAGATCAGGTCCAGGCACTCCTCGACCAGCGAGAGCATGCCCAGGGCCAGGAAGTCGATCTTGACCATGCGGGCGTCGTCCACCGAGTCCTTGTCCCACTGGCAGAGATAGCGACCCGGCCAGGCCGACGGCTGCACCGGGACGCAGTCGATCAGCGGCTGGGAGCTGATCACCAT
>JALYYF010000168.1 GCA_030946725.1 Candidatus Dormiibacterota bacterium | reverse complement strand
GTAATCTGCCGTATCGAAGCTCTTGGCGATTTGAAAAACCAAGTGGTGGAAGAACCACCACCCAGCCCATAGAATTACCCGCCATGACTGCCCCCGGCGTTGACTACAGCGCGCCCTTTCAGAGAGCGATAGAGCTGATCGGGAAGCGCTGGACGGGGGCGGTGGTCAGGGCGCTGATGCCTGCCCCGGCTCGTTTCAACCAGTTGCTGATGGGGATTCCCGGCATTTCCGACCGGGTGCTCACCGAACGCCTGCGGGAACTGGAATACGAGGGGCTGGTGGAGCGCCTGGTCGATCCCGGGCCGCCGGTGCGGGTCAGCTACCGGCTGACCCAGAGAGGCCGCGCCCTGGAGCAGGTGATCGCCTCGGTCGACGCCTGGGCGGCGGACTGGCTCAGCAAAGCAGCGAGCGCTTCCGTCGTCGCCAGCTAGGCATCCCGGTCCCCGACCCCCGCAGTGGGGCGCACCGGGGCTTTACCTGGAACTAGACTGTCAACCTGGACAGTCTGCCCGGGGCGGTCTGCCGCCCAAAAGCCCGCTGATGCCCTTGCTGATCGATGCGCCTCGGTGACATCTTCCGGCGCCGTCCCTCGGACAGCCGGAACTGCGCAGCGTGCGGAGCCGCCATCTCCGCCTCCGCCGTGTTCTGTTCCAGCTGTGGCGTGCGAGTCGACGAGCCCGAGGCTCAGCCGCTCTACATAGTCGACCGGGCCACCGGTCTCTTCAACGACCGCTTCATCCGGCCTGTGCTCGAAGACGAGCTGGCGCGAGCCCACCGCTATGGCCGGCCGCTCGGCATCGTCCTGATCGAGCCCCTGCACGACAACGGGCTGCCGGAGCCGGAACCGGACCAGCACGAGGAGATGCTGAAGATGATGGCGGCGGCGGTCGCCGGCACTCTGCGCGACGTCGACACGCCGGGCGTACTCGCCCACCGGCCGCCCTCGATGCTCGCGGTCCTGCCCGACACCGACATCGCCGGCACCGCGCACGCCGCCAACCGGGTGCTGCAGTCGGTCAACGGGGCGCTCGGCGCGGTCGGTCGCAAGGCGGCCCTGGGCATCGTCTGCGTCCACCACGGCCAGCGGCTGCGGGCCGGCGCCGTGATCGAGGCCGCCGGGCGCTCGCTGCGTTCGGGCCGGCCGGAGCTGCTCGGACGCTAGACCTCTACCTCGTCCGTCACGGCGCCACGGAATGGACGAAGACCGGCCAGCACACCGGCGACACCGACCTCCCGCTGACACCTGAGGGAGAGGAGGAGGCGCGTCGCCTGGCCAGGCTCCTGGGGGGCGTCCACTTCGGCGCGGTCTACTCCAGCGACATGCAGCGGGCCCGGCGCACGGCCGATCTGGCCCGGTTCCCGAACCCGATCGTCACGCCCCTGCTGCGTGAGTACGACTACGGGGAGTACGAGGGCGTGACGACGGGGGAGATTCGCCGGACCCGCCCTGACTGGGAGCTCTTCAGGGACGGCTGCCCCGGAGGTGAGAGCCCGGACCGGGTCTATGCCCGGGCCCAGGCCTTCCTGGCGCTGCTTTCGGGGAAGGAGGGCGCGGTGGCCGCCTTCTCCCACGGCCACTTCATACGCACCGTGGCGGTGGCGTGGACTGAGCTGCACGTCGGGGCGGCGGCGCGGCTGGGGCTGGACACCGGCACCGTAAGCATCCTGATCGACGGCGACCGCGGTCGCATGATCCAGCGCTGGAACCTGGTTCCCTAGGCGGTCAGCGGCGCTTCAGGGTCCAGGGCCGCGCCCGCACTCCCGGCAGACCGGCGAAGAGCATGTAGGCGGCCGTCTCCGTCTCCGCCCAGTAGGTGTGGCGCTCCCCGGGATTGATCAGGATCAGCTCGCCGGCGCGGGCGGCGCCCCCGCTGTCGCCGCCGCCGTAGTGGAGCTCTCCCTCGGTCACGATGACAGCGACCGGCAGCGCGTTCCGGTGTTCGGGCACCCGCTGGCCGGCTGCCAGCCGGAGGCCGACAACGCGCATGGCGCCGGAGTCGGCGATCTGCTCCCAGCCGAGAGGGCGAGGGTCCATGGCTTGCTGCGCATTATCATCGGCGCGGTGAGAGGTGCCCGCCTCCGGCTACGGCTCGGCCGAGCATGTCCGCGGGCGCTGGCCGCCGAGTGAGCCTGGAGCCGGCACGCGAGCTGGTAGTCCTCGGCCAGGACGACGTGCGGCGGCTGCTCGACCTCGACGAGCTGGTGGAGGCCCTGGCGGCGGCCTTCGTGGAGCTCAGCGAGGGGCGCACCTCGGTGCCGCCCAGGGTGGCGGCACGAACCGGTTCAGGCCTGCTGGCCGCCATGCCTGGCTACCTGCCCGGCTCCGGTCTGGGTGCGAAGCTGGTGACCGTCTTCCCGGGCAATCACGCCGCCGGACTTCCCTCCCACCTTGCCCTGATCGCGCTCTTCGACGAGGACAGCGGGCGGGCGCTGGCGGTGATGGACGGCACCCACATCACAGCCGTCCGGACCGCGGCGGCCTCCGCGCTCTCCACGCGGCTCCTGGCGCGCCCCGAGTCGGCCATCCTGGCCATCCTCGGTGCCGGGGTGCAGGGAGAGGCGCACCTGGGGGCCCTGCAGCGCGTGCGGACCTTCCAGGAGGTGAGGATCGCCTCTCGCAGCCAGGACCACGCGGTGGCGCTGGCCGGCACCAGCCCAGGCGCACGGCCGGTTGCGTCTTTCGAAGAGGCCGTGCGAGGTGCCGACGTGGTCTGCTGCTGCACCGACGCCGGGGAGCCGATCATGGCCTTCGACTGGCTCGCCGCCGGTGCTCACGTCACCTCGATCGGGTCGAACCAGGGCGGCCCGGAGCTGGACGCCGAGACGGTCCGCCGAGGCCGCCTCTTCGTGGAGTCCCGGGTCGCCTTCCAGCCGCCACCTGCGGGCGCGGCCGAGCTGGCCGGGCTGGACCCGGCGCAGGGCACGGAGCTGGGCGAGGTGCTCGCCGGCAGGGCGGCCGGGCGGCAGAGCCCGGAGCAGGTGACCGTCTACAAGTCGATGGGACACGCGGTCGAGGACACGGCCGCGGCTGCGCTCGTCTACCGCAGGGCGGTCCGCGAGGGAGCGGGACAGACCGTAGCGTTGTAGCGGTGAGGGTTGTCCACGCCGGCGGGCTCGAGGGGGCGCGGGCCGCGCGGGGCACGGTGGTGGTGATCGACGTGCTGCGTGCCTTCACGGTCTCCGCCTACGCGCTGGCGGGGGGAGCGACGGAGTGCCGGCTGGTCGGCGAGGTGGCGGAGGCGGAGGCGCTGGCGGGCCGGTTGCCGGGAGCCGTGGTCTCGGCCGAGGTGGAGGGCCTGCCGGTCCCCGGCATCGCCATCAGCAACTCGCCGACGATGGTCTCCGAGACCGACCTGCGGGGCAGGGTCCTGGTGCAGCGCAGCAG
>JALYYF010000162.1 GCA_030946725.1 Candidatus Dormiibacterota bacterium | reverse complement strand
GTTTGGCGCCAGCCTGGATGCCAGCTCCGCGCCCACCGCCTGGCATCGGTTCATGACCGCCGCGCTGGATTCCATGCACAAGGGCGACGAGTGGTACACCGAGCCGGCCGGTCTCACCTCGTCGGTGGCGGGCGGGCGGCAGCTCTACTTCCTGCCGGGCACCTCAGCGGCGACGCCGCTCCCCGCCCTCCCGGCACGGGCCCACCTGGCCGCCGTGCCGCCGCGCCCCTCGCCCGTCCCGCCAGGCTAGCCGCGTTTTATCGCCTATCCCCGGCGTCCGGGGGGGAGGTGCAGGACGGGGGCCGTCAACGACTCTGGATCAGCGCGCTCAGTAGATCACCCCCGGGGCCCCCACCAACCTCCCCCCGCGTGCGGGGGAGGAGCACTGGATACTAAGCCGTCAGCTCGAGGTACTCGGCCGTGGCTTTCAGGTAGGCGTCGGCGACGGCCGGGTCAGCGGCCCTTCCCATGTGGCCCACCCGGAAGATGCGGCCCTGGAGGCCTCCGATCCCGCCTCCCAGCCTCAGGCCGTGCTCACGCCGGAGCCACTGCAGGTAGTCATCCACGTCCATCCCCGGCCGGCCCCAGACGGCCGTGCAGACCGGGGAAGCGTGCTCGTCGGACACCACCATCTCGAAGTCCAGCTCGCGAAGACCCTCGCGCACCCGGCTGGCGGTGGCGGCCTGGCGGGCCTTGTGCTGCTCCAGTCCGGTCGTCAGCACGCGCCGGACCGCTCTATCCAGCGCCTCCAGGGCACTGGTCGGCATCGTCGTGGGGTGCGGGTGCCAGCTCTTCCACATCTCGCCGAAGACGCGCCACGTCCGCAGGT
The DNA here is from genome assembly GCA_030946725.1 of Candidatus Dormiibacterota bacterium. Lineage (GTDB taxonomy): Bacteria > Chloroflexota > Dormibacteria > Dormibacterales > Dormibacteraceae > Nephthysia. Next base: position 2,625 of record JALYYF010000162.1, on the reverse strand, counting down.
TCAGGTACCAGCCGGCCGCCTTCGCCCTCCCGTCGTCCACGGCGTCCCAGCCGCGCTGGCTGACGGTCACGGGGGCCACGCCCACCGGGCCACCGAGGCACTTGTTGGCCACAGCAACGCAGAGGTCGATGCCCCACCCATCCACCTCCAGGTCCATCCCGCCCAGCGATGAGACGGCGTCCACTATCGTCACCACGTCACGCCGCCCGGCCACCTCACAGAGCTCCTGGACGGGATTGACGAGCCCGAGGCTGGTCTCGTGGTGCACCACGCCGACCGCCCGGACCCGCGGCTGTCTGCGCAGCACATCCTCGAGGCGGTCCGGCGACACCGGCCCGTAGTCCTCGTCGGCCGTCACCAGGTGAACCTCCACGCCCATCGCCGCGGCCACGTCGACCATGCGCTCACCGAAGAGCCCGTTGGCGACCACCGCCACCTCGTCGCCGCGCGCAAGCGTGCTGGCGAAGCAGGCCTCGATGGCGGCGGTGCCTGGACCGAAGAGCAGCAGGGGGTCGGTCTCGGTCTTGAAGATGCGCGCCAGCGACCCCGTGAGCCGCCGATAGAACTGGGCCCAGTCGGCGCCGTAGTGCGCACGCACCGGATACGAGAGCGCCTCCAGGACCTCCGGCTCGACGCTCACCGGTCCGGGGATGAGCAGGATTTCGCGCTGTTCCACCTTGGGCTCAGTGTAGGGGTGCACCGGAAGGCTTTGGCCCGCGACCTTCCCGCCGATCAGGTCAGTCGCCTCGTGCGTCAGTGATGCTGGACGCCCTCATGACGTTGGCTGGAGTAGTGCATATGGCTGATAAGAAGGCGCATCAAGCCTTCGCGGAATACCTGCGTGATCAGGCGGAGTGGCGGCTCGAGAAATACCTCGAGCACGGGGACCGGCGAAACCTGACATGCGCAGTAGGACTCGAAGAGCTTGCCGTCTTTGTTCTTTCCATGCCCTCGGAGGAGGGTCGCCTGGCCCGGCTGGACTCCCTGCTGCGGCTTAGCCAGTTCGGCTTCCCCTGGTTCTGGAGCAGGGACGACGGCCGCGCGCCCGGCGCCGCCGAGAGCCCCGAGGAGCTGATCGCCACCTTCCGCTTCGAGGACCCCGACCAGGAGTGCGACGCGTTCCTGACCGACCTGGTCAAGGCCACCGAGGCGGCCGCCGAGGAGCTGGTGGAATCCCTGGCTCCGGCGCTCGGCCCCACCTTGCTCGCCGAAGGAGCCTGATTCCCGGAACCGGTGCTGTTTGCCAGGAAGCGTGACGAGCACCGGGAGCTCATGGCACACCTGCTGCGGCTGCGCACCCTGATAAGTCATGGCGGTATCGGTGTGGAGTTCAAACCTTCGGTCACCCAGCCCCGGGACCAGCCGCCACGCTGGCTGGCCATCCTGCGCACCTCGGACTCGGCCAGCTGGCTCGGTCGGGTGTCCTTCAGCTTCCACCGGAGCGACGAAGCTCCGACGCCCTACGACCTGCTCCACGTCGTGGACGACATCCTGGAGGCCTGCTACCTGGGCAACCTGGGCCGCTTCTGCATGGAGCCCTCGCGGCTGCACATCGACCTGCGCGAGCGCAACGGAAGCGATCGCGTCTCCGCCGACCTCGTCCTCAATCGGAACTGAGCCACCGGTTCCCGCTCAGCGCACCACCTGCATGGAGGGCGCGCCTCGGTCCTCCCACTGGACACCGCCGTCCCGGCTTCTCAACAGCCGGTCCGGACCGGCGCCGTCGCGGGCGACCGCCCAGACCAGCCCACCGGTCAGCGGCTGCAGGTCGGAGATGCCGAGCGAGCGGGGGATTGCGGCCAACCGGCCCTCCCAACTCTGCCCGGCGTCGGCCGTCCGCCAGATCCGGCGCCCCTCTCCAAGCAGCCAGTGCCGCGAGTCCTGGAACTGGGGCCTGGCACCCAGAGAAGGGTTGGCTGGCAGCGGCCGCAGCTCCGACCAGGTCCCTCCTCCGTCGTCGGAGACCCGGCTGTAGACGTCGAGCGCCGGCGGGGAGCTCCCGGGAACTGTGACGCTCACGATCTCGGCGAGGAGGCCCGAGAGGCGGATCAGGCGAGTCGACGCGCCACGGCCGTCGCCGCCGACCAGGGCGTAGGGAAACGGCGGCAGCGACCGGGCCTCCCAGGACAGGCCGCCGTCCTGCGTCAGATAGAAGGTGTCCGACGGCGTCGAGAGGAGGGAGCCGTGGTGTTCGTCGCTGAAGCTGAGGGCCGACTTGAACCCGGCCAGGCTCAACCCTCCCGCCCGCGGATGGGCGGGGTCCACCGTCAGGACCTCCCGCCAGCTGTGGCCGCCGTCCAGCGTGCGCCAGAGCACGAAGGTCTGCTGCACGTCGGTCGACGGCTGCTGCCCGGGACCTGCCGCGGTGCCCTCCAGGTACCAGCCTCGCTGGGGGTCGAGGAAGACGAATGACGCGAAGCCGTCGTTGCGGCGGCCGGGGAGGTACAAGCTCTTCCAGTTCAGACCGCCGTCGTCGGTCGAGTAGAGGACCTGGCCGAGCGGCGTGTTCACCGAGACCATGGCGTGCCGCGGGTCGAAGAACCTGGTGAAGGAGTAGGAGGGGGCGCCGGGCACGTCGGCCAGCTTCCAGTGGCCCCCGCCATCCGAGCTTCGCAGGATCGAGGA
>JALYYF010000138.1 GCA_030946725.1 Candidatus Dormiibacterota bacterium | reverse complement strand
GAGCGGCTGAGAGAGCTGGGGCTGGAGATACCCGAACCCGCGCCTCCGGTCGCCAACTACGTCCCGGCCGTGAGTACCGGCAACCTCGTCTTTCTGTCGGGCCATGGACCACGCCAGGCCGGCACTTACGTGTACCTGGGAAAGCTGGGCCGGGAGTTGAGCGTCGAGGACGGCTATCGGGCGGCGCAGGTGGTCATCCTCAGCGCTCTGGCCAGCCTCAAAGCGGAGATCGGCGACCTCGACCGCGTCCGCCGCGTCGTCAAGCTCCTGGGAATGGTGAACTCCGCCCCCGACTTCCACGACCAGCCCGCGGTCATCAACGGCGCCTCCGACCTACTGGTCGACATCTTCGGCGCCGCCGGCCGCCACGCTCGGTCGGCGGTTGGCATGGCCGAGCTGCCGATGGGGATCTCGGTGGAGATCGAGCTCGTCGTAGAGGTCGAGTAGCTCCGCGGAGAAGGCTTACTCGTCCAGCCTTTCGACCCGCGTGCCCTCCAGGAGCTGTGGGTACCTGGCCGCGTCGAAGCCGCCCGCAATGGGGTGCGCCACCGTTGCGGCGGACAGCGCCGCCGCGCGGGCCAGCCGCGTTGGCCAGGGCTGGTCCTCCAGCAGCCCGGCCACGAGCGCCGCGACCACCGTGTCGCCGGCGCCGACCGGGTTGCCGGAAACGTGCGGCGGCCTGGCCTTCCAGGCACCCTCCGCCGTCACGGCCAGCAGCCCTTCGGCGCCCCTGGAGACAACCACGGCGCCGGCCCCGCGGCGTCGAAACTCGGCCGCCCCTTCCAGCAGGCCCTGTACGCCGCCGTCGCCTCCGGCCGCCTCGATCAGCTCCCTCGCGTTGGGCTTGACCAGGACCGGTCGGCCGCCGAGCCCTGCCAGCAGCGCGGCGCCGCTGGTGTCGAGCACGACCGGCGCTCCCTGCGCCGCGGCCAGCTCGGCGAGCGTCCGGTAAGCGTCTTCCGGCAGCCCGCGAGGCAGGCTGCCGCACAGCGCCACCGCCGAACGTCCCCGGACCAGCTCCCGGAACACCTCCAGAAAGCGGGCCCAGTCCTCGTGAGAAAGTGTCGGGCCGGGCTCGTCGAACTCCGTCACCACTTGATCCGACTCCGAGACCGCCACCACGGTCCGCCGTGAGTCGGCGCTGGTCTCCACCATGCGCGACTCGAGCGCTTCCGCCTGAAGAGAGTCCTGGACGGCCTGGCCGGTTGGGCCGCCGGCGAATCCGGTCACGAGGCAGCGGACGCCGAGTGACTCGATGACGCGCGCCACGTTGATGCCCTTGCCGCCCGCGCGCGAGTGCACCGTCTGCACGCGGTTGTGCTCGCCCCACTCCAAGACCGGAGCAACGTAGGTCAGGTCGAGCGCGGCATTGAGGGTCACGGTGAGCACCCGGGGCGCCTCGGGATCGGACCGGGTTGTCACATCCGGGCGAGCACCTCTTCTCGACGCGGCAGGCCTTCCATGGGGCCCATCCGGGTGACGGACAGCGCGCCGGCGACGTTCGCGAAACGAGCCGCCGTGACGAGGTCCCACCCCTCGAGCAGGCCGGCGATGAAGCCGGCGTCGTAGCAGTCGCCGGCCCCCGTCGGGTCGACTTCCGCCACCTCGATCGAAGGGATGTCGACGGAGCCCTCGGTCGTGAAGACCGTCGAGCCCCGCTCGCCGAGCTTCAAAGCCACGACGCCGATTCCCCGCTCGACCAGCATTCGGCAGGCCAGCGCCTGGTCCTCCAGTCCGGTGAGCATGCTGGCTTCTGCCGCGCTGGGCAGCAGAATGCTGCAGATCTCCAGCACCGGCTCCACCAGACGGGACAGGCTCGACCCGCCCAGCAGCTCGGGGCGAAGGTTGGGGTCGAAGCTGACGCGGCCGCCGGCCGCCGCGCATTCCCGGGCGGCCGCGTAGCAGGCCTCCCGGGAGCTCTCGCTGACGGCCAGCGTCGAGCCGGTCACGTGCACGACCCGGGCCGTTCGCACGTACCCCACCGGCACGTCCTCAGGCGAGAGCAGCGCCGCGGCCGAGGTCCCCAGCGTGAAGACGAACCTCCGCCCTCCGTCTCGCCGGTAGGAGACGAAGGCGATTCCGGTGGGATGGTGCTGCGCCACCCGGACATGCCCGGCGTCCACTCCTTCGCTCCGCAGCCGGTCGCGCAGGCACTCTCCGAAGTCGTCGGCTC
>JALYYF010000107.1 GCA_030946725.1 Candidatus Dormiibacterota bacterium | reverse complement strand
CTTCCCCGGGCTCGAGGCCGGCGACCGGTGGTGCGTAACCGCCATGAACTGGCTGCAAGCAGACGCGGACGGCGCGGCAGCCTACGTGGTTCTGGCGTCCACCCATGAACGGGCGCTCGAATTCGTGCCCCTCGCGGCGCTCCGCGAGCACGCCGTCGATGTCCCTTCGGATCCCGGACCTCTGACCGACTGAGCGACCAGCCGCGGTCTCTTGCGCTAGCCGAGCAGTCCTGTTTCGCGCGACAGGCCAGAGCGGGGGCGTGGCATGGACCGCTTGCGTGTCGGACGGCAGAAAACAGCACCGGTACGCGTCAGGCGTCAACCGCTTCTAACCCTTAGCAACCAATTTTCACGCCGTTGCTAAGGGAACCCCGCACCAGCGCCGCACGTGGTAGCCGTTGGCCGGGTATTGCTTGGCTGTCTCGACAATCGCCTGCTCGCGCGCCTCGAGTGGACTACCTTTTCGGCATCGATCTGTTGAACCGCGAGCCGTGCAGCTGGTGCGGGGACGACGTCGACCCTGACGACGGCTTTCGCGCCTACGAGCCGGCCGGCGGGCGCCGCGCCGTCTTCTGCCGGCTCGAGCACCTCGTCCCGTGGGCGATCCAGGGCTCGCGCTGGGAGGCCGGCGGCGTGACCGAGCCGGCCGGCACCGAAGCGCGGCCTTCGCGCTGCTCGCATTGCGTCTCACAGCTCGGCGAGGGGTACGTGCTACTGGTGCGCCATCGCGGCGGGCACCGTATCGCCGACGGCTTCTGCAGCGTCACGCACATGCGCGAGTGGGCCAAAGCCGGCGGCCGGTGGCGATAGCAGGCGCGCGCCTCGCTCAGCTGGCTTCGGCCAGCAGGAGCTCTTGGCGCGCTCGGCTCCAGCGCACGACCGAAAGGCTGTGGCCGCGCTGGAGGCCGGTAGCGGGATCGAGCTCGAAGGCGCCGAAGAAGGTCGTCGTGCGGAGTCGCCGGGCCGCGCCGAGTGGGTCGTCCGGGCCGAGCTCGAGGCAGCGGCCGGCGATGAGCGCGGCCGCATAGGCCTGGGCAGCGACGTAGTCGAGCTCGCCGAGCGCGCTCGCGCGAGCGGCGGCCATCAGCTCCGCCGAGCTTGGCCCGAGCTCCGGCGACATGCGGGTCTCCGGGTGCCATTGCACGGGCGCGAGCAGGCCCTCCGGATCGCCGCCCAGCAGGCCGGGAAAGGCGGCGAGGCCGGGCGAGACGCCGCCCCGGAGCGTGCTGGGGGCTAGGCGGGCGAGGGCGCGGAAGAGCACGACTTCCGCCCCGACCGGCCCGCAGGCCAGGATCGCGTCCGCCCCAGCGGCGGCGACGGCGGCTGGCGGGTCGCGGAAGGAGAAGCACGCGAGGATCCCGAGGCCAAGCGCTGGAGCTGCACGCTCGAGCCCTTCCCGAGCGAAACGGGCGAAACGACCGGTCGCGGTCACGAGGGCGATCGTGGGGGCTGGCCGGAGCGCGGCGACCGCCCGACCGAGCGCGACCAGGTAGCGGCTGGCCGGGGACGGCACTGAGACCACGCCAGGGAGGCGCTGGACGTCGTCCGCGGCCGCGCCGTGATTCCAGACGACCGCGCCCGGCCGGGCCGCGGCGACCGCCCGCGCCGAGTCACTGCCGTAGGGCCCGAGCACGAACTGGCATCCGCGCTCGACGAGCTCTGCGTGGAGGCGCGCGGCGCGCGCGGGCTGGCTTCGGTCGTCCTCGACCACCAGCCGCGTCCCGGCGCGGCTTGCCCAGAGCTCAAGCCCGGCGCGCACCTGCGCCCCCTGGACCGCGTACCGGCCCGTCGCCGGCACGAGCGCCCCTACGGGTGCCGCACGACCTCCTCCAGCGGCCTGCGGTCCGGCCGGCGGAACCACTCCTCGGGTGGGCGCGCTCCCGCTCCCGCACGCGCCCGATAGCCGAACGAGAACACGATCTGTGCTCAGGCCGTTTGCCGTGTCCGCGGACGGGCTAGCGTCATGCTCCCGCTTTGCCAGCGGGTCGCGGAAGTACTCGCGCCGCGCCGCCCCGCGGGCAATCAGACAGCGGAGACCTGCTCCTCCTCCGCAACTCGGAACGAGGATCCGCAGCCGCAGGCGGCGACGACGTTGGGGTTGTTGACCCGGAAGCCGGCGCCCTGCAGGCTCTCCTCGTAGTCGATCACCGAGCCGGCGACGTAGGGCAGGCTCTGGCGGTCGGCCAGCAACTTCAGACCGCGGTCCTCGAACACCGCGTCAGTGTCGCGCTGCTCGTCGAATGCGAGCTGGTACTGGAAGCCCGAGCAACCGCCTCCCTTGACGCCCACCCGCAGGCCCGCTGCGGAGACATCCACGCTCTGGCCGGCGAAGAACTCGCGAACCTTCTCGGCCCCCTTGTCGGTGATCGTGATCATCGCAATGCTTT
>JALYYF010000089.1 GCA_030946725.1 Candidatus Dormiibacterota bacterium | reverse complement strand
CTATTTCCCGGGTTCCAGGCCGACTTCCGACGAACTTGACAAACCCCGCTGTGTGATCCATGCTCCCCCGGAGTTGAAGCTTCGCAGCGTCCGCCCTCGGTAGTCCGGCGCACTCGCCCGGAGGTCTGCAGGTCCGGAGCACTGCCGGTGGGCCGATCCCACCTCAAGAGGCCAAATCAAGATCAGGAGGAGGCACATGAACCTACACAAGGTCAGGGGTTGGGCACTGCTCGCCTGCGCCGGCGCGGTCGCCCTCGTCGTCGCGGCATGCGGTGGGGGAAGCAGCTCGACGTCCTCGTCAGGGAGCGCGAAGGTTCCCTCGGACCTCAGCGTGAAGTCCTTTGACAACTCCTTTTCGGTGATGGCGTCACTGAAAAGCGTGACCTCGGCGGGCAAGGGCCTGGTGGGCGTCATCCTCCCGGACACGACGTCTTCCACGCGCTACGTCAACTTCGACGCACCGTACCTGACCAAGGCCTTCACAGCAGCGGGCTTCTCGACATCTGACTTCAAGATCGACAATGCGCAGGGCAGCGATGCGACCGAGCTGGCCGACGCTCAGGCCGACATATCTCTCGGCGCCAAGGTCCTCATCTTCGACCCGCTGGACAGCACTGTCGGCGCCCAGATCCAGTCCTACGCGCAGTCCCACGGCGTCAAGACGATCAGCTACGACCGGGCGACCTTCCAGGGCAACAACACGTACTACGTCAGCTTCGACAACGTCCAGGTTGGCAAGCTCATCGGCCAGGGCTTCATGTCCTGTATCCAGTCGTGGAGCGTCTCGAAGCCCCAGGTGTTCGTCCTCAACGGCGGCGAGGACACCGACCCCAACGCCGTCTCTTTCGCAGAGGGCTACAACTCGGTGCTGTGGGGCAACACCACCACGCCGCAGAAGGCCGGCACCACCAACAGCGCCGGCTACACGCTCGTCGGCGACCAGATAACCCCCGGCTGGGTGAACGCCACCGGTGGCACCATCTTCCAGCAGCAGTTCACCGCCCACCCGAACATAAACGCCACAGTCGAGGCCAATGACGGCCTCGCGAACGCGGTGGTCACCGTCCTCAAGAACAGCGGCGTGGCGGCCAAGAAGGTCCCGACCACCGGCCAGGACGCGACCCTTCAGGGGATGATCAACGTCCTCCAGGGCTTCCAGTGCGGGTCGGTGTACAAGGCGGTGTACCTCGAGGCACAGGACGCGGTGGCCATCGCGACCATCCTGCGCGCCGGGCTCACCCCGCCCTCAGCGCTCATCAACGGTAAGACCGAGCCCCCCAAAGGCGTTTCGGGCACCGCTCAGCCGGCGTCGCTTCTGACGCCGAAGTGGGTGGACTCCTCGACCATCGGCTCGACGGTGGTCAAGGACAACTTCGTCACCGCCTCGGCGCTCTGCGGCGCGGTCGGCGCTGCCGTGTGCCAGGCCAACAACATTCCGACTTCCTAGTCAGGCAGCGGGAGGGCGCTCCGGAACCCGGCGGTGCCAGTGGCGCCCTCCTTCCACAAGGCGCATACCCCGGCGGTGAGTGACAATGAGTGCGCCGACCAGGAATAGGTGACGATGCAACGAGGAGGCCACGCAGCGGAACAGCCAGGATCGGAGTCGAAGTCGTCGGCTCAGCCGTTGCTAAGCGTGCGGGGTCTGGACAAGCATTTCGCGGCGGTCCAGGCGCTGTACCACGTCGATCTCGACCTTCCGGCCGGGGAGGTGACCGCCCTCTGCGGCGACAACGGTGCCGGCAAGTCGGTACTCACCAAGTGCATTGCCGGTATCTACCAGCCCGACAGCGGCCAGTTCTATTGGGAGGGAGAGCCTGTCCAGATCCGCAGCGCACGCGACTCCGCGCGGCTGGGAATCGAAACCGTATATCAGGACCTGGCCCTGGCGGACAACCTGGACATCGTGCAGAACATGTTTCTTGGGCGAGAGCGCCTGCGCCGCGGCCTCCTTGACGAAAACAACATGGAGCGCGCGGCCGGTGAGCTGCTCTCCAGCCTGCGGGTGACGACGGTCCGCTCCATCCGTCAGCCGGTCGGATCGCTCTCCGGTGGCCAGCGCCAGTCGGTGGCCGTCGCCAAAGCAGTGATGTGGAACTCGAAGCTGGTGATCCTGGACGAGCCCACCGCGGCACTCGGAGTGGTCCAGACCAGGATGGTGCTCGACCTGGTCCGCAGGCTGCGCGAGCGTGGGCTGGCCGTGATGGTGATATCCCACAACCTCAACGACGTCTTCGAAGTCGCCGACCGGATCGCCGTCCTCTATCTCGGCAGGATGGTGGCGGAGGACCGTACATCAGCATTCGACCGCCAGAGCGTTGTCGAGTTCATGACAACTGGAGGCGCCGGGACGGCGCTACCGCAGGTGGCTGCAGCCGCAGTGGAGGATCCTGATGGCCCGGATTGAGGCGCCGGAGCAGCTTCCCGATCCGACCGCTGCCCAGACGGCGAACGTCGACGTCCCGCCTGAGATCGTCGCCCAGTCCTTGAGCGATTATCTCCGCGCCTGGGTGGTGCGACTCAGGGGCGGCGAGAGCGGGATGCTGCCGGTGATCGCAGGTATGGCGCTCATCATCGTCATCTTCCAGGCCATCAGCCCCCACCACGTATTCCTCTCGGCGGGGAACCTCGTGAACCTCTTTCAGCAAAGCGCCGTGTTCATGGTCCTGGCCATGGCGGAGGCCTTCGTCCTGCTGCTCGGCGAGATCGACCTCTCGGTCGGCTACGTCGCCGCCGTCGGCGGAGTGATCGGCGTCCAGCTTGTGCAGCCGACCACCACCCATTGGCCGTGGTGGGCCGCGATCGCGGCGGCGCTGCTCACATGCGCCGTGATCGGCGCCCTGCAGGGTTTCCTGGTGACGCGGCTGCGACTCCCTTCGTTCATCGTCACCCTGGCCGGGCTCCTCATCTTCAACGGGGTGATGCTGATCCTCCTGCTGCTCGGCCCGTTCTCCGGGTACCCGAGCCTCTCCGGCCCAGGTCCCAACCTCGCCGTGATCTACCACCTCATGTGGGGAACCATCGACACCCTCGTCAGCTGGGTCGCGATGGTGGTGGTGGTGGCCCTGCTCGGCGCGTCTCTGTGGCTGCGCGACAGCCGCCGGCGGCGCAGTGGGCTCTCGGCCCCACCGGCCAGCCTCACGATCATCAAGATCGCCCTTATGGCGGCGATCGGCGTCATCGTGGTCGGGATCTGCAGCATCAACCGCGCGAACATCGGCGACGTGGAGGGCGTTCCCTGGGTCATCCCGATAGTCCTCGCCGTTCTCGGCGCGTGGACTGTGCTGCTGGAGCGCACCCAGTTCGGGCGCTACATCTACGCGATCGGGGGCAACCCGGAGGCCGCTCGCCGAGCGGGCATCAACCTATCCTCGATCCGCACCTGGGCGTTTGCGCTCTGCTCGATGACCGCGGGCATCGGCGGCCTGCTCTACGCCTCCTACCTGGGTGGGATGTCGAACAACGTGAACGGCGGCCAGCTCGTGCTGTACGCCGTCGCAGCGGCGGTCATCGGCGGGACTAGCCTCTTCGGAGGCAGAGGTCGCGTCACGCATGGAGTGCTCGGTGGCTTGGTGATCGGCGGCATCTACAACGGCCTCTATCTGCTCGGCATCGACGTCAAGTGGCAGTTCATCGTCACGGGGTTCGTGCTCCTTGCTGCCGTCGCCATCGACGCACTTTCGCGCAGAGGAGCGGCGTCGGGCAGCGTGACGCACGTCTGAGACCGATCCAGGCCGTGTAGGTGGTCGGGGCATGCCCGGACCGTTTGCCGACGAGCAACTCGCCGCCTATATGAGGCAGCAGCCTCCGGCGTTCGCCGCTCTCGATGTCGCCGCCATGCGGGAAGGGATCGTACACGGGCTCGGCAGCACCACCCAGGCCCGAGATGCGCCAGGTTCGGGACCTGCTTTGGCGCGGTGGGCGCCCGTTCTTGACCAGCTGGACGGGCTGCTTCTGGAGGCCAAAGCACCCTAGAGGTGTTGGCGAGCGAGCGGCGCGGACGGTCGATTCAGCCGGCCGCTAGCGACGGCCAGCGGTCGGCGGCCCACTCCGGCCAGCTCGGCCAGCCCGCGGGTGGATCAGACAGCTCGTCCCGATTCAGCTCCCCCTCGTCGGGCGCCTCGAACATCTTCCGCCAGCGGTCAGCGTCTGCCTGGGTCATTGCGAACGTCTGGTGCGGCACGGTCACCCAGCGACCCGCGATCCGGGCAAGCTGGACGTCGCGGTCCACGGGCAGGTACACCACCTGGCACGCCGCACCGACCGACCTCGCCAACCAGCGCAGCGCCGAACGCTCATCACGAGCCCACAACCCGAAGTCCAA
>JALYYF010000088.1 GCA_030946725.1 Candidatus Dormiibacterota bacterium | reverse complement strand
GTGCCGGCGGGCGAGCAGGGGCGCCACACGGTGCCATGTCGCGTGTGTCCGGGGATGGCCGTGCAGCAGCAGCACCGGCGGCCCGTCTCCGCCGTGGCGCACGCGAAGGGTCGCCTCACCGACGTCGAGGCGCTGGAGAAGGAAGCCTTCGAACACAACCGGAGGGTACCGAGGCTGCGGCGAAGGGCCTCCAGGTCCCTGCCATCGCCTCGCCTCTCCTATCCCGCGAACTGCTTCATCAGCTCGGACTCGGGCTGGTCCAGGTCAATCGGTGCCGCGTACAGGCCGTCCGCAGGCCGGCCGGTCGACCAGTAGACCTCCACGTTGTTGCCTTCAGGATCGACCAGCATGAGGCTGATGCTGGACCGGTGATCGAGCGCCATCAGGATGCGCACGCCGCGCTCCCGAGCGCTCGCGTGCACGGCCTTCAGGTGAGCCAGGCTGTCGACCTCGAAGGCGACGTGCCGCGCTTCGGTTCGCGTCATGAACGTCAGCTCCTGGAGCGCATCGGCCGGCTGGCCGCTCAGGAAGACGAAGTCACCGAGAGCGGGCAGGGCGCCCTGCAGGGTGGGCTCGAGGCCGAGGAGCTCCCCGTAGAAGCCGGCCAGACCGGCCGGGTCCGTGGCCGGGAGAGCGACGTGGCCGAGCCTTGCGTGGTGTCCCATGATGCACTCCTCATATTGACTTGAATCAACTTCAAATGAATATGGCTAGACTAGCTGTCGTGGGCTCCACCGTCAAGCGACAGCCACGGCGCTACGACGCGAGCGGCCGGAGAGCGGCCGCCAGGGAGACCCGCGCCCGCATCGTGGACACGGGTTACCGCCTGTTCCTCGAGCGTGGATACGCCGCCACCCGCATGGCAGAAGTCGCCCAGGCGGCGGGTGTCTCGCTCGAGACGGTGTACACCTCGGTGGGCACGAAGTCAGCCCTGATTCGACATCTGGTGGAGATCGCCCTCTCGGGAACCGACGAGCCGGTCCCGGCCCTGGAGCGGGCCTCCACGCAGGAGATCCGTGACCAGCCCGACCCTCGCCAGAAGCTGGTTATGTTCGCGGGGGTCGTCCGCCGGCTGAACGAGCGTGTCGCACCCCTCTGGGCGCTGATCAGGGAGGCGGCGGCCGGCGACCCGGAGCTGAAGGCGCTGGCCGACGAGTTGGATCAGCGGCGGGCCGCTCACATGCGGCTGTTCGTGGCGGAAAGCCTGGAAGCGACCGGCGCACTGCGCCCAGGACTCTCGCTGGAGACGGCCGCCGACATCGTCTGGGCGACCAACGCGCCGGAATTCTTCCTTCTACTTGTGCGCGATCGCGGCTGGGATGCCGACTTCTTCGAGCGCTGGCTCGCCGACACCTGGACCCGCCTCCTGCTGGACGAAGCTGAGATCCTCCCCCCGACTGGGGGGAGGTAGGTGGGGGGTCAGATACCGGACGCGGAGGCGGTGCCGAACACCGCGGCGACCGGCGGCCAGTCCGTTAACCCCCAGACCAATTCCTCCGCAGGCTCGTCAGGCTCAACTTCGACGTCGGCCATACGGGCCGGCTGATCTTCGAATCGTCGGAGGTCGAAGCGGCCGCTTGAGTACCCCCCTCCCTACCCTCCCCGCAAGGGGGAGGGAATAAGGGGGGATCCGTGCCCGCAAGGGGGAGGGACCAGGGGATTACTGCTGCCAGGTTGGATCGGACTCAGCCGCCCGCCATGGCGCCCACGACTATGAACGGCTCCGCCCCGGTTACGACCGGCTGTGGCAGCGGAGTGTCAAGCGACTCGTGAGATAGATCTTCCTGACAGGCGAAGAAGCGCACGAAGGGCCTCCGATTCTGAGTCACATGGTCGCGAATCGTCCCGCGCAGCATGGGATACCTGGCCTCGACCGCGTCGAGGACGGACCGCTGGGTGACTGGACCCTCGACATCCAGCTCCAACTCTCCGTCGACGCCGGCCAGCGTCCGCAGGTGGGTCGGGAGGACGACTCGGATCATGGCAACGTCTGGACCTCGACCGAGAGCACGGCCGGAAGGTCTCGCACCACGGCGTTCCAATGGTCGCCCGCGTCCGCAGATGCGTACACCTGTCCGCCGCTGGTGCCGAAGTAGACACCGCAGGAGTCGAGCGAGTCGACCGCCATCGCGTCGCGCAGGACGTTGACGTAGCAGTCGTTCTGCGGCAGACCGTTGGTAAGGGCTTCCCACTCGTTGCCGCCGGCGCGGCTGCGGTAGACCCGAAGCTTCCCGTCAGGCGGGAAATGTTGGGAGTCGCTCTTGATGGGCACGACGTAGATGGTCTCCGGCTCGTGAGCGTGAATGTCGATCGGGAACCCGAAGTCGGAAGGCAGGTTGCCGCTGATCTCGTGCCAGGAGTCGCCGGCGTCGTCGGTCCGCATCACGTCCCAGTGCTTCTGCATGAAGAGCACGTCCGGGCGCGAGGGGTGCATGGCGATGCGGTGCACGCAGTGGCCGACCTCCGCGTTGGGGTCCGGGATGCCCTCGGATTTCAGCCCGCGGTTTATCGGCCGCCAGGTCTTGCCTGCGTCGTCGGAGCGGAAGGCGCCCGCAGCCGAGATGGCCGTGAAGATCCGGTCCGGATGGCCGGGATCGAGCAGGATCGTGTGCAGGCACAGCCCGCCGGCACCGGGCTGCCAGGAGGGCCCTGAGGCATGCTCGCGCAGCCCCGAGAGCTCCTGCCACGTCTGTCCACCGTCCACGGTGCGAAACAGCGCGGCGTCCTCGACCCCCGCGTAGACCGTGTCCGGATCCGCGAGCGAAGGCTCGAGGTGCCAGACGCGCGCGAACTCCCAGGGGTGCTGCGTGCCGTCGTACCACTGGTGCGTCTCGGGGACGCCGTCATACACGAACTGGTTGCCCACCGGCTCCCAGGTCTTGCCGCCGTCTTGCGAGCGCTGGATGGTCTGACCGAACCAGCCGCTGGTCTGGGAGGCGTACAGCCGATCAGGATCGGCTGGTGAGCCCTTGAGGTGGTAGATCTCCCAGCCGGCGAAGTGAGGACCGCTGACGTCCCATCGCTCCCGCTTGCCGTCCGACGTGAGGATGAACGCGCCCTTGCGCGTCCCGACCAGTACCCGTACCCGACTCATTCTTTACTCCCTTACCTTACCGACCCTGGCGTTCACCCTCGCCGAGGCGGCCTGGGTGATTCGGTGCTTGGCGTTCCCATGTGTCCAACCGGGGACCCCGGCCAGCCTAGCCGACCCGGCACGCCGGCGGCGGGCGGAACCCATCGGCTAGGCGGCCTCTTCGGAGGTTTCCGTCTCGGTCAGCTTCCCCGCCTCTGTCCGCGCAGCCGCTTCGGACCGGAGCACCGTGGCCGCGAGCACGACCGCAAAGCACCGGGGCAGGGAAATTGGAAAGGTCCCTCCCCCTTGCGGGGAGGGTAAGGGAGGGGGTCTAGGTCTAGGTGCCGGCCGGCTGGGCGCGGCCGGCCGATGACCTTTGCACCGCACGGCTGACGTCGCTGGGCGACACGATGCCGACCAGCTTGCCGTCCTTGAGGACGAGCGCCCTCCCTTCGGCGCAGCCGCCCATACGGCCGATCAGCGTCAGCAGCGAGTCCTCGGGAGCGGCCGTCG
>JALYYF010000085.1 GCA_030946725.1 Candidatus Dormiibacterota bacterium | reverse complement strand
GTAGGGGGTGCGACACCCCGTCCACCGTGACCTGGCGCTCCTGCATCGCTTCCAGAAGCGCCGCCTGGGTCTTGGCGGGAGCCCGGTTGATCTCGTCGGCGAGCAGCAGGTTGGCGAAGATCGGCCCGGGCCGGAACTCGAAGTCAGAGCGCCGCGGATCGAAGATGGCCGAACCGGTCACGTCCGACGGCATGAGGTCGGGCGTGAACTGGATTCGCTTGAAGTCGAGGTCCAGGACCTGCGCGAAGGCCCGTGCCATCAGCGTCTTGGCCAGGCCGGGGAAGTCTTCGATCAGGACGTGGCCGTCCCCGAGGATGCCCATCAGGACCAGCTCCAGGGACGCCCGCTTGCCGACCACCGCCCGCTCCACCTCGTCCAGGACCTCGCCGGCCAGGGCCCCGACCTCGCCCAGGCTCAGCCGCTCAGAGCGCATCGAGTCTCTCCACCACGCGCCGCAGACCGGCCAGCTCCAGGCCGCGGCCGTTGCGGCGCTCGGGCGGAAGCCGGTCCGGCCGGACCAGCTCCCAGGCCTCCTCGCCGAGGAGCTGCCGGGCGCGGGCGGGCTGTCCCTCGAGCCGGACGCCGTGGACCGCCAGCCGGTGTGTCGCCACGCCGACCAGGTGCGGTCGCAGCCTGTAGTGAAGGTCGAAAGCGGTCGTCTGCGAGAACTCGACGGCGTGCTCCAGCTCCTCGAGGCCCCGGACCCGCTCCACCGCTGCCGGGGAACGCCAGCGTCGCCAGTCCAGCGGCCGGCCTCTGTCGGGCGCCCGCGTCCAGCCGGTCAGCGAGCGGGCGGAGAGCGCCCAGACCAGGATGGCCGCGAGGGCGACCAGCCAGAGACGGAGCGCGAGGTCGAAATAGGGAGCCCTGACGACGAGCAGGGCCAGCAGAATCCCGGTGACGGCCACGCTTCGCCCCAGCGCCCGGCGGAAGACGGGATCACGCAGCAAGCCGGATACCTTCGCGAACGGCCAGCAGCCGCGCCACCGCCTCCTCGCGCATCGGCGCCGTCACCTCGTGCAGGCTGAAGCGCGCCCACTCGAAGAGCCAGGCGAATCCCTCCAGGCCGGCACCCGGCAGCCCGAGCTCGGCGAAGGCCCGGGCCGCATACTCGAAGGGCGCCTCGGCCGCCCGGCGAGGCACACCGCGCGCCGCGAGCACCCGCTCCATCCGCGCCCACGCAGCAATCACGGCCCGCCGCGGATCCTCCTCGCTCATCACCTCGTCGACCGCGTCGTCGAGAACCTCCTCCAGCGCACCCCCGGCCGATCGCTGGGCGCTGGGACGCCTGCGCCCCGGTCGCGACTTCCGCCAGAGCAGGAGACCGGTCGCGGCCAGCACGGCGGCGGTTATCAGGAGGGCCGGCCAGTCGGTGCCATGGCTGGTGGGCGGCCCGGGACCGGTTCCGGCCACCGTCCCGGCCGGGGCACCGCCCGGCTGCGGGAACGGCAGCTGCGGTAGCGGGCCCCAACGGGCTCGCCACCAGACCAGGCCGACCACCGTCAACGAGGCCAGCAGCGCAAGCAGGATCGGCCAGCGCCGGCGCTCGAGGGCTGGAATGTCGAGGTCGGGGTGCGGCCACAGCGCCCAGACCGCGATCGCCAGTCCCGCCAGCGCAGCCAGCACGAAGAGGTAGAAGAAGGTGTCCACGGCGACCTGGACCGGCTGGCCCCCGACATCCGGTGGCGGCGGTCCGGCTTCCGGGCGGCTGGCCAGCGCCACCACGAAGAGCAGCAGTCCGACGGAGACGGCGACCAGCAGCGGCCGCGGTCGGCTCTCCACGCCTCGGAGTGTAGTTGTGGTGGGGACATATGATTCGCAGGTGCCCAGGGCGGCGGTGCTGTACGAGGCCGGACAGGCACTGCGCGTGGAGGAGATCGACCTCGCGGGGCCGCGATCGCGCGAGGTCCGCGTTCGAGTTGTGGCCGCCGGCGTCTGCCACAGCGACTACCACTACATGAAGGGCGACCTCACGACCCAGCTGCCGGCCGTGCTCGGGCACGAGGGCGCCGGCGTGGTGGAGGAGGTCGGCGCCGGTGTCACCACCG
>JALYYF010000008.1 GCA_030946725.1 Candidatus Dormiibacterota bacterium | reverse complement strand
TGATCTCGGGGACCCTCGAACCCCCCGACCAGCGCTACTACACCGAGTTCGACCGCAGCCAGGACGAACTGCTGCAGTACGCGATGACCTCGCTGAACAAGCGCCTCCACGCGATCGGCATAAACCTGTCTGCGTAGAGATAGCCGCTCGCAGGGACCCCCTCCCTGATATAGAGAGTTATAGGAGTCCAGTATGTGGTGACTCCTACGGGGAGACCGGCGCCCTCCCAGGCGGCGATGGACCGATGAGGGTAGTCGCCGGCCCCCGCTCCATGTCTGCAAGCGGCGATTGGGATCCGACGGCGAGTGACCGGAGATCGGAGATCAGGGTACGCAGGCCATGGAGAGGCGGGGACCCCCTGGGGTCGAACAACCAGGAGGCAGCTGCCATGAGCGTAGTGGTCGGAATCGATGTAGGGGCGTCCCAGCATGTGGCGGCGGTCTGCCGGAGGGACCGGCAGCGAGCCGAGCGCAGCTTGCTGCGCTACCGCAACAACCGGAGCGGCTTTGAGGAGCTGGACCACTGGCTGCAGAGCCAGGGAACAGTGGAACAGGTGGTGATGGAGTCCAGTGGCCACTACTGGCTGCCGCTGGCCAGTCACCTTCGCCGATGCGGGGTCCCGGTCGCGGTGGTGAATCCGCTGGAGGCCAAGTATTTCGCCAAGAGCCGTCTCCGGCGCACCAAGTCGGACCCGGCCGATGCGCGCACACTGGCGGAGTTGG
Source organism: Candidatus Dormiibacterota bacterium (assembly GCA_030946725.1). Classification (GTDB taxonomy): domain Bacteria; phylum Chloroflexota; class Dormibacteria; order Dormibacterales; family Dormibacteraceae; genus Nephthysia. Next base: position 1,564 of record JALYYF010000008.1, on the reverse strand, counting down.
GAGTGCGCGACCAACCACCCGCTCGGGAACCACTGGTCGGCGTTGAAGTCCGGGAGGCGGCTCGCTTCTGCATCCGGCTGGTCGAGGACCAAGCACGGGTCTGCCAGCGCATTCGACGTCTGGTCGAGATCAGCTTTCCGGAGCTTGGCGAGGTCTTCGAGGACCCCACCTGTGAGACTGCCCTGGCGGTGCTTCGACAGGCTCCCACGGCGCGCTCGGCGGCGCGCCGGCACCTGAATACCTTGGCCAATTCGGTACGGCCGGGGGGCCGCCGGCGGCTGGGTCAGCTCAAGGCCAAGCGCCTGCAGGAGCTGGCCCGGCAGACGGTGGCACCGCCCGAACTCGATGCTCAGGCCGCCCTCGAGGTGCAGCTGCTGATCGAGCAGTACGACCTCCTGGGCCGGCAAATCGAGGTCGCCGAGCAGCGGGTGGCGGAGATGCTCGACGGCGAGCTGGCGCGGCGGCTGCAGACCATCCCGGGTGTTGGGCCGGCGACTGCGGCCACCCTTATGGCCGAGATTGGCGACATCCGGCGCTTCGACGACGTCGACCAGGTGGCGGCCTTGTCTGGAGTCCATCCCGCCGAGAAGAGCTCTGGCCGCAAGGGCGCCCGCGAAGGCACCAGCTGGCACATGGCCAAGACCGGGAACCCCTACATCCGCGCGGCCCTCTACCGGATCGCGGTCTCCGGCCTCAAACACAACCCCGTTCTCCGCCAGCACTACGCCAAGAAGCGTGCTGCCGGTCGCTCGCCCATGAACGCCATCGGCCACTGTATGGCCAAAGCCCTGGACCTGGTCTGGGGCGTATGGCGCTCGGACCGTGACTTCGACCCCAACTACCGAGTGAGGACTTGACAAGACACCATGGGATCTACCCTCCCCGCAAGGGGGAGGGATTAGAACACCAGTCGCTCGCAAGACGATCGAGCCGTCGGTCAGGTCTGGACAGGGAAGTTCGAACGGGCGGATCGGGCCCCCTCCCTGACCCTCTCCGCCGTGGGGAGGGAGATCAGAGAAGGCTCAGGCCATGAGTTGGCGGAGGACCATCGACAGGACGCCGCCGTGGCGCATGTATTCGAGCTCGGTTTCGTTGTCGACGCGGACGGTGGCCTTGAATCGCCTGGTCTCGCCGTCGCGGGTGGCCTCGACCTCGAGCTCCTGTCGTGGCTGCAGCCCGGCTTCGATGCCGCGGACCGTGAACTCCTCCTCGCCCGTCAGTCCCAGCGACTGCCGGCCCTCGCCGGAGGCGAACTGGAGCGGGAGCACGCCCATGCCCACCAGGTTCGAGCGGTGGATCCGCTCGAAGGACTCCGCGATCACCATCCGGACGCCCAGCAGCATCGGGCCCTTGGCCGCCCAGTCCCGCGAGGAGCCCGACCCGTACTCCTTGCCGGCGATCACCACCAGCGGGACGCCCTCGGCGCGATAGCGCTCGCCGGCGTCGAAGATCGTCATCTCTTCTCCTGAAGGCAGATGGCGGGTCCAGTAGCCCTCCTTGCCCAGGGCGACCTCGTTTCGCAGCCGGATGTTGGCGAAGGTGCCGCGCATCATCACCTCGTGGT